>LIBO01000338.1 GCA_001438005.1 Verrucomicrobia subdivision 6 bacterium BACL9 MAG-120507-bin52
GGGAGGACGCAAGTTCGTGCGCACGTCGGAGGCGGTCGGAGTCATTGGCATAATAATGTAACCTTGTTATTGATTGATAAAAGTAGCAAAGAGAACTGTCTTAGATAACGCAAAATGATGGTTTTTAGATATATTACAAATCATATACCTTAGGTAACACTTTAATTTGAAGTGTCAAATAAGTTATTAAATTTGAAAAAGGGTTGGGACCTAGAGGCTTTGGAGGAGGAGACGTAGGCGATCGGTCAAAGGGGCTGTTTCGAGAATAGTTTGACGTGTTTTTGGGTCGCGCAGGAAGCAGCCAGCAATAAGGTCAACCAAAGCGTGTGGATCATCGAGGTGGCGGATAAATTTTTTTACATCCTCGAGCGATGGGCCGATGGGGTTTTCCATCTGCTCAACTTTTTCGAGAATTTTGGCAACGAGAGCTTCGCGGGTGACGAGGGAGGCGGGCGTAGCGGGTTCAGGGTCTTCGACGGGCTCGGGGGAGGCGATACAAAAGGGGGAGGTTTGCACGAAGTGTTGGAGGCGAACCCGTGCTAAACCTTGGAGGACGAGGTTTGAGGTCCCGTCAGGTTGTTGCACACAGGAGCGAATCAGACCGAGGCCGGCGACGAGGGTGGTTTTGCGGGAGGGTGGGAGTTCGCCGGCGACGGCAAACATTCGGCACCCTTCGAGAGCTTGCTGAAGCATGGTTCGGTATCGTGGCTCGAAAATGTGGAGGGGAAGCAGGTGGTGAGGAAAGAACACGGTTTGCGGTAGAACCATCACTCCAACCTGCTCTGGCAAATTCATGTGGTATCCCTACACTGGATTGAGGAAAATGGTAGTCGGCGATAGTAGAAATCAGCCTTTTCGAGATTGACGGGCGAAGAGACAGAGGGGAGTATGGTTTTTACTTGTTTATGTTGAGTAAGCTTTTCCCTTTCCTAGAGAACGACATGGGTGTGGACCTGGGTACGGCCAACACCTTGGTTTACGTGCGCGGTAAGGGAGTTGTTTTGCGGGAGCCATCAGTGGTGGCGATGGATCAAGCGTCTCGCCGGGTATTGGCAGTTGGGGACGAAGCAAAAAGGATGTTGGGGCGTACCCCAGGTTCGATTATTGCCGTAAGGCCTTTGAAGGATGGCGTGATCAGTGACTTCGAGGTCACCGAGGCGATGTTGAAATGTTTTATTGAAAAGGCTTCCAAATCACAAAATCGTTGGCGGCCGAGGCCTCGGTTGGTCATTGCGGTGCCGTCGGGAATCACCGAGGTGGAGCGCCGTGCGGTTTGTGAATCGGCGGCTCATGCAGGGGCACGGAGCGTGCGTTTGATCGAAGAGCCCTTGGCGGCGGCCATTGGGGTGGGGCTGCCGGTGCAGGATGCCTCCGGAAATATGATTATTGATATCGGGGGTGGAACCACCGAAATGGCGATTATTTCCTTGGGGGGGATTGTTTTTAGCCG
>LIBO01000339.1 GCA_001438005.1 Verrucomicrobia subdivision 6 bacterium BACL9 MAG-120507-bin52
GCCGAGGTTCCCAAGACCTTGCATCTCACTTGGGAAGGGGATCCTTGCACGACGATGACGGCCCAGTGGTTGAGAGGGCCCGGGCTGGGGGATCGACCGGAAAAGGGCAAAGGAGAGGAGGTGCGCTGGAAAAAGGCGGGAGATCCGACGTGGCAGGTAGTGAGGAGCACGAGCACGGAGTTTCCTGATCCCAAAAAAATGGGAATGCCGAGGTGGAGTTTATCCAGAGTTCGTTGGAAGGGATTGGAAGCAGGCGGGGAGTACATCTTTCAAGTAAAGGACTCGCCGGAGCAGAGGTTTCGCACCGCCCCTTTGGAAATGGGGAAGGAGCTGATCTTTGCCGAGGGGGGAGATGCCAACTCCTCTTCGGCGGCGGAGGAGATGTTGACCTTGGCCTGCCAGAAAAATCCGCTCTTCTTTAGTCTGGGAGGGGATATCGCCTACAGCGACGGGAAAGATGTGCCGAGGGAGATTCGTTTTTGGGAGCTGTGGCAACGAGCCGGACGAGGAACGGATGGAAGGTTGATTCCGTTTGTGGCCGGAATCGGGAATCATGAGGTTCAGGGTGGGTATTGGCAGGAGGGGGCTAGCTTTGAGGACATGAAAAAGAGGGCCCCGTTCTTTTTTGCTTTGTTTGGTGGTCTTTACCAAAGAGATGAGCCGGTCGCGATCGATTTTGGAAATTATCTTTCTCTTCTGCTTTTGGATTCGGGTCATATCACCCCGATGGAGCGGCAGACGGATTGGTTGGAGAAAAATCTGGCGGCGAGAAAAAGCGTGCCGTGGGTTTTCGTTTCTTGGCACATCGCGTGCTATCCCTCGGGGCGAAAGTGGAATGCGCAGCCGATGATTGGATATGCCAGGAAAGAGTGGATTCCGTTGATTGAGAAGTCGGACGCGACGGCGGTTTTCAATCACCACGATCACGATATGCAGAGAGTGGAAAGTGAGGGCAGAGGAGGAAGAAAGGTGATGGTTTTCGGGAATGGATCGATTGGGGTTGAGCCAAGGGAGGCGGTTTGCCGAGAGGCCATCCCGATGCGTAAAGCCTATGCCCAAGAGAATTATGTCAATATCGTCACGCTCCGAGAAAAGTCGGTCGAAGTGGTGACTTTGGGGCGAAAAGGCCGGGAGCTGGATCGGACGGAGCTTTCGCAGCGGGCGAAGTAATCCGGCACACTCCGCATCGACACTTTCGGCGGTTTCTGGTCTGCTGGTCGGATGATGATACCTGATACCTGGTGGGTGCCGTATCGGGATCTGCGGTGGCAGGGGGCGTTGGAGATTCTGATTCTGACGGGGGTGTTTTACTACGGGTACAAGCTGCTGCGACGGACCCAAGGGGCAAAGGTATTAAGCGGTTTTCTCCTCGTGCTCTTTGTCGCGTTGGTGGCTTCGCGTTTTTTGGAATTAAGAGTGTTAAGTTTTCTTCTGCAAGCCTTTGTTTCGG
>LIBO01000340.1 GCA_001438005.1 Verrucomicrobia subdivision 6 bacterium BACL9 MAG-120507-bin52
TTTCGATTTTAGCCGCCACGACGGTGGTGGAGGTGGGGGTGGATGTGCCGGAGGCGAACTTCATGGTGATCGACCATGCGGATCGTTTAGGTCTATCCCAACTGCACCAGCTGCGGGGAAGAATTGGGCGGGGTGGAAAGAGCGGTAAGTGCATCTTGATTCAGAGGGCAGGGGGCCAAGAGGCGCGGGAGCGGCTCGTTTTTCTGGAGAAGCATCGGGATGGATTTCTGGTGGCGGAGGAGGATTTTCGGATTCGTGGTCCGGGGGATACTTTGGGAGAAGAGCAGAGTGGTGTCCCCCGTTATCGACATGCCCGGTTGCCCTGGGATAGCCCTATCTTCACGACCGCGGATCTGGAAGCGGTGCGGCTGTGGCAAGGAGGTTGGCATGAGTGGAGAGGTCTGGTGGAGGCGGAGAAACTGGCCCGAGCTGACTTTGCGGCGAACTGATACTTTAGGCTGAGCCAAGCTGGAAAGAGGAGGATTCCGCGTCTATTCTTGGTGGATGATTCAGAGCACAGGAATTCGATCTCACGAACTCTTTGAGCGGGCCAAGCAGGTCACTCCAGGGGGCGTACATTCGCCGGTCCGAGCGTTTCGGGCGGTGGGGGGAGAGCCTTTTTTTGTAGAGTCTGCCCGGGGTCCCATGCTGCGGGATGTGGATGGGAGGGAGTATGTGGATTATGTCGGAAGTTGGGGGCCAGCTATTTTGGGTCATGCCCACCCTGAAATTGTGGAGGCGGTGAGAAAAGCGGCTGACCGAGGAATGAGTTACGGGACGCCGCATGAGGGCGAGGTGGTGTTGGCGTCGAAAATTTGTCGTGCGATTCCGAGCGTAGAAAAAGTGCGTTTTTGCAGCAGTGGGACGGAGGCGACGATGTCGTGTGTACGGTTGGCGCGGGGAGCCACCCAGCGGAACAAGATTATCAAGTTTGCCGGATGTTATCACGGTCATAGCGACGCACTGCTGGTGGCGGCGGGATCGGGTCCATTGACTTTGGGACGGCCCGATAGCGCGGGGGTCACGCCTGGAGCGGTGCAGGACACACTGATTTTACCTTTTCACGACCGGGAGGCGGTTCGGGCTTGTATCGAAAAGTATGGAGAGGATTTAGCGGCGATTCTTTTGGAGCCGATTCCAGCGAATGTGGGGCTGATCTTGCCGGAGGATGGGTATTTGCAGTTTCTAAGAGAGGAAACGAAAAAGTGTGGGGCACTGCTCATTTTTGACGAGGTGATGACGGGCTTCCGTTTGGGCTTGGGGGGGGTGCAGGAAAGGGTGGGGATCCGACCCGATCTTACCGCTTTTGGAAAAGTGATCGGTGGGGGTATGCCGGTGGGGGCTTTCGGCGGACGGGCAGAGATCATGGATCATTTAGCTCCAGATGGCCCTGTTTATCAGGCGGGAACCCTCTCGGGTCATCCGTTAGCGATGGCGGCGGGGA
>LIBO01000341.1 GCA_001438005.1 Verrucomicrobia subdivision 6 bacterium BACL9 MAG-120507-bin52
GCTATTGCTTTGGATGAAGACTGAATTGGAGAATAACTGAGTGGGGTCCGTGCTTGGAGTTTTTACCCAGTTGGTAATTTGGGTAATGGCATTTGACGGTGCGATGTAGTAACGAAAAAGATTGTAGCTGGTGGTGACGAAGCCGTTGGCATTGGTGTTGGTCGCGGGGGCAATATAGTAACCCACCAAGGCGATATCGGCCGGATTTGTGCCCTTGGGGGCTTGCGGGATTAGGCCAAAAAACTGGGCGCAGTTTGAGGCTCCTCCTGGAGCCAGACCCCCCGATCCGTTCAAGTAGTAAAAGGGGACCGCGGCGTTGGTTAGGTTGGTGGGAAAGGTATCGACTCGACTAAAAGTTTTCCCGCGTTGCGCAAAAGTGGAGAGGTCGCGGGCCATCAGGGTACAGGCGGCGCGGGCTTCGCGGGTGGCGTCGGTTCGGCGGTTGGAGTTGGACCAGGCTTTCGACATTTGGTCTTGCATGCCGACCATCATGAGGAGAATCACGGAAAGAACAGTGGTGGCGGCCATGAGTTCGATGAGGGTGAAAGCCGCCCTGCTTCGCTCAGTCTCGGTAAACCTAGCTGAGCTTCGCAGGGTTTTCATGTGAGAATCCCGCGGTTGCGGGACGCGCCCAGACGCGGGGTGCGAAGGTTGTTTTAAAGAAAACGTGGTGGGGGTGGCGGGCTTAACGTGAAGTTTTGGGAATGAAGGAGGTAAAGATCGCGAAGGCGGCGCAGTGCCCGAAGCCATCGATTGGCGGGTTGGGCTTTTCACGGGAGGGAGGTGCTTCCGGCAAACAGAAAGGGAGGGGTTCATTTGTAAGGAATTACCCCGCTAAATAGGTGCTGGGTTCGATTCGTGGCTGGGGCGCTGGCGGGGCTTTCCACCGACACATCCACTTTTTGCGGGTAGCCGCCCGTTCGGCTGGGTGCCGTGCCTGATCCAGCGAAGTGAAATGTTTTGTCCATGGTCACCTTCACTAAGAGAACAGAGCCGTTGGTCCCTTTCGTATACCAGTCGGGCAGGGTCATTGAGGAGTTTGTTGGTCGTAGCATAATGGGACTATTGGAGGAGTCGGCGCGCACGTCTTGGGCGTAGGCGAGGTAAATATTTCGGGTCGAGCTTGTGCCACTCATTGAAATCTTCTCGTAGTTGGCGGCGACAAGATCATTAAATCCAGTTTTTTGAATCAGTTTTCCCCCGCTTGTACTTGTCTGGTCGCTCAAGTCGGCCATGATCGCCTGCGCGATCAGGGCGGCTTGGGTGGCCTCGTAGGATTCCTTGCTCATGTTGAGCCCAAGGGGGAAGAGGGCGATGATGGAGGTGAAGGCGACGGCGGCGACGCCCATGGCGATGACGACTTCGGTGAGGCTGAACGCCGCCGGAAGGCGGCGAGGGATTAGGGGGTTAAGGGGGGAAGGGGTTAAGGGGAGTACGTCGCGAT
>LIBO01000342.1 GCA_001438005.1 Verrucomicrobia subdivision 6 bacterium BACL9 MAG-120507-bin52
AGTCCTGTCCTCGATCCGCAAACGCCTTCATCACCAGCAGATCCTCAGGTCGGCAGATCCGCACCCGCGCTCCCGGCTCCAGTTCCACATCCACGGCACTCCGAATCGCCTGCTCCTCAAACGGAAGGCATCCCAACGCCACGTCGATTCCGATTCCCTCCGAACCTCGCAGCAAAAGCACCCTGTTCTCCAAAGCGAATGATTTGGCATCTGGGATCCGAGAGGGAAACTCCCTCAGCCAACCATCGACAAACTCCTCCTCCCGGCCCAGCCCTGCTAAAACTGTGATATCCACATCCATCGTGAAACGTGGCTCCCCCCAAGCTTGCACCGCGAGCCCTCCGATGATGCAAGCCTCCCAACCTTTTTCGCGCCAGAACTTTTCCAAACCCAGCGCCAGCCGGGTGAGTTCGTTCACCGCAACTTACGGAACCAGCGCTGCTGTTCCACCAGTCCCGAGGTGGAAGAGGCAGGCTTATGCCGTAATTCCGCCACCACAGCCCCCGTAAAATTCCGCAAAGCCTGAGCGGTAACCACACCCCGTATTCCAGCCCGGCGATCCTCCTCCATCACGCGACTTGCCCGCGCCCACTCCTCCACTCGAACATTCTCCGCTGGGGGACGTTCCGTTCTCACATCCCTATCTTAACCGTTTATACCTCCTTCGCGAGCTCGTAGTTCTCAGAGCAAAGTAGGGCCACCTGCCCCCTCCCGCCTTGAACCTTCCACCCTTTTTCTTAATCCCTTAATCCCTAAACCCTTCGCAGCTCCTCCGCGAAGCGGGTTAGGAGCGTAGTAGGGCCACCTGCCCCCTCCCGCCTTGAACCTTCCACCCTTTTTCCTTAATCCCTTAATCCCCGAGTCAGCGAGGTTAGGAGCGACGGAGGGCCCTCCCTTAAAATTTAAACCTGTTATACTCCTCGTGCGTTCCGATCCAGAACCAGACCACATCGTTGCCCTGTTTCAGCCCCACCGCTCGGTAATGATCTCCCACCCTCACCACACACGCCCCGTTTCTTCGGATATCAAACCCCAGCGACGAGTGCTGCGGATCCTTTTTCCAAATTTCAAACTTCGCCCTCGCCAGTCTCTGGATCGAGGCAGGCAACAAATCGTACGCCTTCCAAAATCGGGCCTGTGTCCGCCCCTTCAAGGGAGATCCCGCGTCCGCCCAGCCTTATAATCCGCCTTCACCTCTTCCAACACACTCGCCAACCGACCCCCAGGGGCAAAGTCTGCGTCAATCTTCGCGTCCCAATCCTTCGCCTCCTTATGGGCAATAAACGCCGATACCTCCGCCAATTCCGCCGGAGTCAACTTCCCCACCGCCTCTTTAATCTCTCCCACACTCATACCCACAGTTTAAACCCTACCCCTTTCGCATCAAGCCCCACCTAACTTCTTCCTATCCCGCTCTGGTCGCCCC
>LIBO01000343.1 GCA_001438005.1 Verrucomicrobia subdivision 6 bacterium BACL9 MAG-120507-bin52
GAGCCAAGTCGAGGTTGGAGACGGGGAATGTGTCTTTAAAGTTGCCCCCAAGAAAGAGGGGAGTCATGGGGTTGGGCGAAGCGATCCATTCACTGACATTTCCACCTAGGTCGTAATGTTGAAATGGGCCGATATCGGCAGGGTGGGACTCGGCCGGGAGCATGTGATCGTAAGATTCGGGTGAAATATTTTTCGGCAGATCTAAGCCGAGGTTAATTCCTTGGGCCTTTCTTTGGTTGCCCCAAGGGTAGGTGCGGTTATCGTCTCCGGTAGCCGCCCGTAACCACTCTATTTTGGTCGGTAATCTGCGCTCATTCCATTTGGCGTAGGCAAACGCGCTTGGGTAGTCGACAAAAAAGACGGGGGTATCCCGTGTGATGGTCACCTGGCCATTATACTTTCCCCCCTTTCGGGCACATTGGAGAATGTCTTTCCAGCCGGGAGGCGCAAGATCCTCCAGAGAGGTCTTGCCGGCCGCAGCGGCGGGAGGAAGAAAGGTCTTCCAGTTCTCCTGGGCGGAGATTTCCTTGAGGAACTTTTCGTATTGGCCGATGGTGACTTCGTGCCGATCGAGGTAAAAAGCAGAAACGCTATTGGTGGAATCAGCCAGAATTACCCGACCGGCCGGAACGAGAATTTCTTCATGGCCCAATGTTCCCGGGAGATCCCGAAAAAAGGTTTTGTGAACAATCCATGTCCCAATCGCCAGAAAGATTACGGCACCCAGTGAGCCGAGAGCGATGGTCCATCGGCGAAGAATGCGGGCCCGGAATATCTTTTTCGTCGCTTCAATTTCCTCATCCCGAACATGAACATCCTGTACCTCGGCTAGCTGGCGCTCGAAATTACGAGTTTGGCGGAGAAGATCGAAAGCCGATGTGCCGGGATTCCGCAAAATCTCAAGGAGGGAGTCCGCGACGGGTGTTGGAGAGAGTTGCGTTTCCAGAATGGAAGCGAGGTGATTGGAATTTTCGTGGTGGGAGGTTTCGGGAGTATTGAATCCAGCGGTAGGGTTGCGCAGGCGAGGGGTACCCGTCGGGGAGAGGGTGTAGTCATAGGGACCCAGCAGGCGGGCGGGAGTGTGAGAGGATTCCATTTCGGAAAGAACGGAGGCGAGGGCGGTGGCAAGACGGGATCCCGCAATCAGGGGAAGATTGGCTTCCTGGTTTTGCATTTGCAGGAGCGATGGGTGAATCACGGGCTCGAGGGCAACGAGAATTCGTTGCTCGTAGGGTACCGACTCATAGAGGGAGTAGACGGAAGGGTGATTCAGTCGCGCATAGGTGCGAATGGATTTGGAAAACTGAGTCGATCCAACGGTCGGGACAAGGATTTGGACCTGGCGTTCGAGCTGTTGATGTTTCGCCCAGTAGAGGCGACCGAGAGGGTGGGGGCCGGCAGGGGAGAGCAAAGTGTAGGGG
>LIBO01000344.1 GCA_001438005.1 Verrucomicrobia subdivision 6 bacterium BACL9 MAG-120507-bin52
CGTTGCGAGCAAGAACGATGGTTATCCTGGATACACCTTTGGCCAAACCTATTTAACCAACCCAAACGATAGTTATCGGGTTCCGGGGCACGATTATTGGGCGATGGGAGATAATAGTCCAAACAGCTACGATTCACGGGGCTGGGGGGCTGTCCCAGCAGCGAATCTGGTTGGGCGTGGCGCGGTCGTTTACTGGCCTTTTACGAAGCGTTGGGGCTGGATTCACTAGTAGCCCAAACGTTCCCTTAGGGATATTTTTGTCGCACAATAAATATTGTATCAAATAGTGATAATCACTGCTACCGGTCCTTATGCCCTGCTCAAAAGGTGCTGAATTTTGTGACAGGCTTGGGCACGGTGGCTTATCCGCTTTTTTATAGTGGAGGGTAGCTCGCCAAATGTCTTCGAGAAACCTCGCGGCTGGAATATCGGGTCATAGCCAAAGCCCCCGATCCCTCTCTCCTCCGTTGTAATTCGACCCCAAATACGGCCGCTTTTCGACCCGATCACTCGTCCGTTCCGGGCTAGGACCAAAACAGCCTGAAAGTAGGCTTTGCGAGCCGAACCCTGTTTCAGTCTCATCAATGTAAGCAATTTGAAACGGTTTTTCTCGTTCGTTGCCTTGGGACCAGAAAATCGCGCGGATCGCACCCCGGGACGGCCACCCAGCGCAGGAACCACGAGTCCACTATCATCGGCGAGAATCAACTTCTCCGGGAGTCGGCCACTCATCGCCAGTGCCTTGATCTTGGCGTTGGCCAAGAACGTCTTTCCGGTTTCACGTATCTCCGGAAGTCTTCGAAAGGCGTGCAGATCCCGAATGATCCATCGTTTGGCTAAAAGTTGCTTAAATTCACGAGTTTTTCCACGATTCGTGGTCGCCACCCACAATGTTCGTTGAAGAGCAGAAGTTGGACTTGGCATAAAGGATTGCGTTTAATAACCCATGAACGTTCCCATGCCAACACGCGCGCCCTATCCTTTCGCCAATATTGAACCTCGCTGGCAGAAAGCTTGGGCGGAGGCCGACTGCTTTCGAGCGGCCCAACCCAAGCAACCGGGCTCTGAAAAACCCAAGAAATATATTTTAGACATGTTCCCCTACCCCTCTGGGGCAGGTCTTCATGTTGGCCACCTTGAAGGATACACCGCGACGGATATTATCGCGAGATACTGGCGGATGCGTGGACACAATGTTCTTCATCCCATGGGTTGGGATGCCTTTGGACTTCCGGCAGAGCAACATGCGGTCCAGACGGGTACTCATCCTCGGGTCACCACGGCCAAGAATATTCAGAACTTCCGCCGCCAAATTCAAGCCATGGGCTTCAGCTATGACTGGTCGCGGGAAATCGATACCACCGATCCCGCCTACTTTCGATGGACTCAATGGATCTTTCTCAAGCTTTACGAAAAGGG
>LIBO01000345.1 GCA_001438005.1 Verrucomicrobia subdivision 6 bacterium BACL9 MAG-120507-bin52
ATTTGACGGGTCAGGCCAATCACTTGGGCACGACGATTCAGGCGGACATTATTAAACAAAAGCTTCCCGAGAATAATGGGGGCTACAATGCGCTGAAGTTGGCCGGCAGTGATTACGGGAAGACCGATCCCAGGATCTATTCGGAGCTGACCTCGGACCATCCGATCGATTTGTGCCGGTATCAGGTGTTGAACTGTTTTGCCGGGCGGGCGGGTTTGATCAATTCGGGCGGAGCCTCGGGCAAAAACGATATTGCCGAGGCGGTTAAAACAGCGGTGATTAACAAGCGAGCGGGTGGAATGGGACTCATTTCCGGTCGCAAAGCGTTCCAGAAGCCGCTCAAGGATGGAGTGGAGATTTTGAATGCGATTCAGGATGTATACCTAGCCAAGGAGATCGACATCGCTTGAGGTCTGGGAGTTGATGAAGGTTTGGTGTTTTACGCCCAACCCTGTACGAGAGAGAAAGTTTGTGGTGGGGTCGGGCCAAGTGGAGGTCTCGGCGGGGGGAAAAGGTCGAAACGTAGCCCGCCAGCTTTGTTTGTGGGGTGTGCCCGCCATTTCTAAGGTGATCGATTTGGGGTCAGACTCCGGGACAGGCCTGGTGCCAGGTGTTGGACCAGGTGCAGTGCCAGGTGTGGGGCCTGGCACCATGGAAAGGTGGGGGTGGGCTTGGGTGAGCGAGGGGGAGGAGAGGATTGATTTTTTCACAGAGGATTTGAAAGTCAGGGCGAGGGGGTGGGCTAGAATTGGAAATTATTGGAGGCGGGTTTTGCGAAAGGGGGATTGGTGGGTGGTGGGTGGAAGTTCCGCGGAAGGCTGGCCTCGGGGGTGGTGGCGAGGGTTGATACAAGATTTACAGAAAAAAGGGGTATCTGTTTTGGTGGATAGTCGGGGCGCGCTTTTGCGGGAAGCGGTGCAGGCCGGGGCGGACTGGGTCAAATGTAATCTGAACGAGGCCGAGGTAACGACGGGGAAGCAAGGGGCGGATCGTTGCCTGCCAAATTTGAGGGGCGATGGAACGACGGGTGTGGTAGTCACGATGGGAGAGGAGGGGTTGGTGGCGGAGGTAAATAGATGTCGTCTCTTGGCGCGCGCACCTCGGGTGAAAGTGAAAGATCCGACGGGCGCGGGGGATGCGGTCACGGCCGCACTTGTTTATGGTGAAAATCGGGGATGGACGGCAGAGAGGACCTTACGAATGGCCGCAAGAGTCGGCGCGTGGAGGGTGAGTCACGGGACGGATGTGCCGCGCGTTTGCCTGAAGGATTGAGTCGGTTGAGGGAGTTCGCTTAAGATCTTCTCCTATGGGAAGACAGTGGTTGCATGCAAAACGGGAAGTCGCCTCGCTGAAGAAATCGAAGACGACGAGTAAGTTTGTTCGGGAGATCAGCCTCGCCGCCCGACAAGGGG
>LIBO01000346.1 GCA_001438005.1 Verrucomicrobia subdivision 6 bacterium BACL9 MAG-120507-bin52
CGGACAGTGAAGATCGATCTGTTGACCCTTTTTCCCGCGATGGCCAATGGGGTTCTGGCCGAAAGTATTTTAGGCCGGGCACAACGGGCGGGATTGGTGGAGATTCGTGTTCACCAAATTCGGGATTACGCCAAGGACAAACACCACACGGTGGATGATCGACCTTTCGGCGGTGGGCCCGGCATGGTGATGAAGGCGGAACCTTTGGTTGATGCGATCGAGCATTTACGGGGGGAGGGGGAGGGTCGGGCTCACGTGATTTATGTGACCCCAGAGGGCGCTCGATTGGATCAGGCCAAAGTGGTGCAACTGGGAAGGGAGCATCGGCACCTGCTTCTGATCAGTGGACACTATGAGGGGATCGATGAGCGGGTGAGGGAAGGTTGGATCGATGAGGAAATTTCGGTGGGGGATTACGTTTTGAGTAATGGGACCCTTCCGGCGTTGACCCTGATTGATGCGATGGTGCGGCTGATTCCAGGAGTCCTGGGCAACGAGTCTTCGGCCAGTGGAGACTCGTTTGGGGAGGAGGGGCTTTTGGAAGGCCCGCAGTACACTCGACCCGAGGAGTTTCGGGGAAGGAAAGTGCCGGAAATTTTGCTCTCGGGCCATCATGCCGAGATCGGCAAATGGCAAAAGAGTCAGGCTTTGGCCCGGACGCGGGAGCGAAGAGGGGATTTACTTGGAGATAAAAAACAGGCAGGCTTTACCCTTCCTAAGGAGAAAAAAATATGAGCGCAAAGATCATTGAAGCGATAGAGAAAGAGCAGTTTCAAGAGGGCCGCACCGGTTTTGGTGTGGGCGATAAGATCAAAGTTTTCACCAAGGTCAAAGAGGGAGACAAAGAGCGGACGCAGCTGTTTGCGGGGACGGTCATTGCTCGCAAAGGCCGTGGATTGAATGAGCAGTTTACCGTGCGCCGGATCAGTTATGGGGAGGGGGTGGAGCGTATTTTTCCTCTGCACTCCCCTCGGATTGAAAAGGTGGAGGTGGAGACGAAGGGGAACCCCCGTCGGGCGAAGCTTTTCTATCTGCGTGGCCGCTCGGACATGGCGGTGCGGGAAGTGGTCGAAACCCGAAAGAAAAAATAGATTCCTCCGCTCTGGAAATCAGAGATTGCGCTGGCGGGTCGTGCCCCAGCGGTGGGAGTAGATGAGGCGGGTCGGGGGGCGTTAGCCGGGCCGGTGGTGGCGGCGGCTTTTCTTTTTTTTGAAAAGGGGACGGAGATTGAGGGCTTGGACGATTCCAAAAAAATCACCCCGAAGAGAAGAGAACTGCTTTTTGAGCGGCTGACGGATGGAAAGACGGGAAGGTGGGGGGTCGGGGAGGCCTCGTTGGAGGAGATTGAGAAGCACAATATTTTGTGGCAAGCCAGATAGCGATGGGACGGGCCTTGCAGGCT
>LIBO01000347.1 GCA_001438005.1 Verrucomicrobia subdivision 6 bacterium BACL9 MAG-120507-bin52
CGCCGATCGGACAGGGAATGAAAGAGTAGTTCTCCCACAGATCCCACAGCCCCTCGCACTCTCTCCTTTTGGAACGGGAAGGTTAAAACCCTCACAATCTCGGCGGCGTCAGCGGCCTTTCACCCCTACGAGGACCTAATCCTTACTTCACCATCCATAACCACACCAAACCCATTCCGATCCGATACCACGCAAATGGAATCAAGGTGTTCGTTCGCACGTACCCAAGCAACCACTTCACCGCAAAATAAGCCGTGATCGCAGATACGGCCAACCCCAACCCCAAATGCATCCACTCCTCCTGCACCGGCACACCCGTCGCCTTGAGCTGGCGGTAAAAGCTCAGCGCGCACGCCGCCAGGAGGGTTGGAATTCCCAACAAAAAGGAAAAGTCAGTCGCGGCCGTCCGGGATAGCCCACAAAACATTCCTGCCAAAATCGTCGCCCCAGAACGAGATGTCCCCGGAAACACCGCCGCCAGCATCTGGGAGGCTCCAATGACCAGAGCCACCCACCAACCCGGATCCTCCTTTCCCCGATGAAGCAGAAGTCGCCTCTCCGCCAACCAAATCAAAACTCCTCCCACGAGCAGCGCCCACGCGATTGGCCTCGGGCTATCCGGCAACTTCAGCCCCATCTCCGATGCCGTTAACCCCAAAACGGCTGTCACCATAAACGCCGCCCCTAACTTCTTTAGATACGCCTTGCCCTTTTGCCCCTCCTCCCCCACCACCATCGCTTTTAATCTCGGGGCATAAATGAGCAGAACCGCCAGCAGAGCTCCTGACTGAATTCCGATCGTAAACAACTCCGAACGCTGCAGCGCAAACAAATGCCCCATCAATAATAAATGGCCGGTCGAAGAAATAGGCAGAAATTCCGTAATCCCCTCCACCACACCCAGCACAACCGTCATGATCCAATCGTTCATGAGCCGACCCTAAAGACTTTTCCCCCCTCCGTCCACGCCCAGCCAGCTCCCATCAGCCCCAAATCCCCTCCTTGCTATCCCCCCCAAACCTGTCACTGTAGGGCCTTGGTCAAGGTTCGATGATACGAGTTCAGGCGAGGAAACAGATACAGTCCGGTAGGTTCCAACCCACCTTGTGGCCCGTTGTTCGGGCTCACGCCGAGCAACGCCGTCAGCCAGTAGCCAGCAAGGAAACATAAATACAATGGAAACCAGACTCTATGTGGGGAACTTACCGTTCTCTGCCACTGATGATGAACTCAAACAGGCCTTTTCGGCCCATGGCACCGTCACTGACGTTGCCCTGATCTCCGATCGCGTTACCGGTCGCTCTCGCGGCTTCGCGTTCGTGACGATGTCGACGCCGGAAGAGGCGAACGCAGCGGTTGCCGGTATGCACGGCAAAGATCACGCTGGTCGCAGCCTCAC
>LIBO01000348.1 GCA_001438005.1 Verrucomicrobia subdivision 6 bacterium BACL9 MAG-120507-bin52
CGGAAGGCGGAAAGCGGAAAGCAGAAACCATCTCCGCGATCTCGGCGTCTCGGCGGTAAAAACTTATGTCGCCCTTACAGGGCTAGGGCTCTTTTTACTGGTTTCCAAGGCTTCGCCCTTGGTTGAGGTATTTCGCCCCGTTGGGGCGAGGGCGTCGTAACTTCGGATTTGGGATTGGCCCCCTAGGATTGGTCCCCTTACACACCCCCCGACCTTTGCGGTTTCCCCTCCGGGAACTGGGGTTTGGGTGCTTGCGCACCCGCGCAATGACCCCCGCCCAGTCGTGTTAGTCGCTCCGCGAAGGAGTTATTTTCCGCTCACGCGGGGGAATTGCTCGCCCTACCTAAACAGAACGAGGGGCAGCGTTGCCCTGCGGTGGGGGTCTGCTAGAACTTTTTCATGGCGAGTAAGTATAAGGTTTTTGTGACGGACGGGGTTTCGCCCAGCGGGGTGGACGTGCTGAAGGCGTGTCCGCAGATCGAGGTGATTGAAAGTCCTACCCTGAAGGAGAAGGAGCTTCTGGAAAAGTTGAAGGGGTGTGATGCGCTGGTGGTGCGGAGCCAAACGCAGGTCAGCAAAGCGGTTTTACAGGGGTGTCCAACCATTCGGGCGGTGGGCCGGGCGGGAGTAGGGGTGGATAATGTGGATGTGGATGCGGCCACCGAGAAGGGGGTGGTGGTGATGAATACCCCGGCAGGCAATACGGTGAGCACGGCGGAGCAGGCGTTTACTTTGCTGTTGGGGTTGGCCCGACATTTGCCCCAGGCGCACGCCTCGATGTCGGCCGGACAGTGGGACCGAAAAAGTTTTCAGGGGACGGAACTGAATGGGAAGACGTTGGGGATTTTGGGGATGGGCCGGATCGGGGGAGAGGTGGCGCGAAGGGCGATCGCCTTTGGCATGCGGGTGATGGCGTATGATCCCTACTTGTCGGCCGGGAAAGCGCGGAGTTTGCAGGTGGAGCTGATCGATCGGGTGGAGGATCTGTTGCCGCAGGTGGATTTCATCACGCTGCATTTGCCGATGACGGAGGAGACGAAGGGAATTTTGAGCGAGGAGCGGCTGAAGCTGTGTCGGAAGGGAGTGAAGATTGTCAACTGTGCGAGGGGCGGGCTGGTGAGCGAGGCGGTACTGCTGAAGGCGATTGAGGCGGGTCAGGTGGGTGGGGCGGCGCTGGATGTGTTCGAGGAGGAGCCGCTGGTGGCGGAGCATCCGCTGCGGAAAAGTAAGAGGGTGATTCTGACGCCGCATCTGGGGGCATCGACGGCGGAGGCGCAGGAGAGTGTGGGGATCGAGATTGCGGAGGCGATTCGGGATTACTTGACCGAGGGAGCGGTGCGCAACGCGGTGAATATTCCGAGCGTGGATGCGAGGACGATGGCCAAGTTAC
>LIBO01000349.1 GCA_001438005.1 Verrucomicrobia subdivision 6 bacterium BACL9 MAG-120507-bin52
ACGGACCGGTGCCATTCATCGCGTGGCAGCCCTTTTGGAAAAGGATGAGGGGGTGATTCAATTTCGGGGATTCTACGATGAACTGTTGGCGAGGGAGCGACTCGAGGCAACGAGTCTAGGAAACGGGGTGGCTTTTCCTCACGCGAGGACGGATCACGTGAAGCGGCTGGTTTTAGCGGTGGGACGAAGCGTGGAGGGTGTCCAGTTTGAAAATGCGGGTGAGAAGATTCACTTTATTTTTGTCATCGGAACTCCTCGAAGAATGGTGACGGAGTATCTCGCGCTGGTGGGGGTGATGGCGCGACTCTTGCGGCAGGACGATGTCCGAGCAAAATTGCTGGCGGCAAAAACCGCGGAGGAATTTATGGCCACCTTGGCGGAGGATCCGGAAGCGGTGTGAAAGTTCGGTTACGTGATTTGGCGGAGAGCTTGGGCTTATCGGTGATGGCCGTTTCGAAAGCGTTAAGGGACGCGCCTGATATTGGTGTCGCGACGAAGGCGAAGGTTCGGGCTGAGGCGGATCGGCGCGGATATTGGCCGAACGAGGCGGCGCGTAGCTTGCGGGTGAAGCAGAGCGGCTGGGTCGGAATGATCCTGCCTGATTTGACCTCAGAGGAGGGGGCGGTGCTTTCGGGTGGTTTAGCGGAGGCGGCGCAGGAGTCGGGGATTGCGGTTTTGGTGGGCTTGGCGCGAACCGCCAAGGAGGAAGCGGAGCAGGTGCGAGCGATGATGGGTCGAGGGGCGGAGGCGATCTTTCTATTACCGAGGATCAGCACGGAGCATCGGTCCACGGCCTTGGAAATTGCCAATCGGATGGGGTTTCCGCTGTTATTTTTGAAACGGTATCCGGCGGATGTTGGCCTAGGGAGTGGGAGAGTGAGTTGGGTGGTGCGGGATATGAAAGGTGCGGCCGATCTCGTCTTGGATCATTTGTATGATCTGGGACACCGAAGAGTGGCTTATGTGGGGGGGCACTCGGCGGCGAGGAGTCACGCTCTGCACTGGCAAGCCGTGCAGGAGGGAGTGGCGAAACGGGGGATGAGTCTCTCGGGTGGTGCGACGATGGTCGGACTGGCTTCGGAGGATGCCGCGCGAGAAATGAAAAAAATACTCGAGAAAAAGGAGCCGCCGACCGGGGTGATTTGTGGGACCGATGGGTTGGCCAGCGGGGTGATCCGGGCGTGTGTACAACGAGGGGTTTTGGTTCCGAGCTCCGTCAGTGTGACCGGAGTGGGGGATGGAGATTTTGCCCAGCACGGAGTAGTGCCATTAACGACCGTGCGGTTCCCGAGTTTGGGAAGATTAGGTTTTGAGTCTTGGAAAGAAGCGCGAGGGGGAAGTGGAGAGATGAGACCGCAACTGGCCAAGGGGGAGTTGGTGGTGAGAGATT
>LIBO01000350.1 GCA_001438005.1 Verrucomicrobia subdivision 6 bacterium BACL9 MAG-120507-bin52
AGAGGCGGATAAGTTGTACGAGTTGGTTTGCCAATACGCGCCCAACATGAGGGGGAAGATGATCGGAAGATATATTCAAACTCCGCTCGATCTGGAGAGGGACTTGGGTTTGTTGCGTGGCAATGTGATGCACTTTGAGATGAGCTTGGATCAGATGTTCATGTTTCGGCCCTTGCCCGAGATTTCCTGTTATCGGGCGCCGATGAAGAATTTGTACCTGACGGGGGCAAGCACCCATCCGGGGGGAGGGGTCTTTGGGGCCAGCGGTCGCAATACGGCCAAAGTGATCCTAGGTTGGCGAGGATAGGAGGAACGGGTAGTTTCTTCTTATGGCTGTGGCGACGCAAAAAAGTCAGTCAGACCCGGTTCGTCAGTTTTCGATTTTTCTGGCGAACAAGGCGGGTCGGCTGCTGGAGCTGATTCGGATTTTGCACAGCCGACAAGTGCACGTGGTCGCGTTGACAATTTTGGACACGACCGATAGTTCCATCGTGCGGATGGTGGTGGATGATCCGGACCAGGCGCGGGCAATTTTCCATGAACAGGCCGTGGCTCACACCGAATCGACCGTGGTGGCGGTGGAGTTGGGGGCGGCGACGGAGTTACCCAAGGTTTTGTCCTCTCTTCTCGAGGCGGAGATCAACATCTTGACCACGTACGCTTTCTTGGTGCGGCCGGAAGCGAGGCCTGCTCTTTGTCTCAATCTCGATGACAATGAGCTGGGGGCGCAAGTTTTGGGGCGGGGCGGGTTCAAGCTGCTGGGACAGGGCGACATTTCCAGATAAGGGGTTAGGGCGATGACGGGATTGGCCGGAAAAATAGTTGAGGGGGAGCGAATCACGGAAGGTGAGGCAAAAGAGATTTATGATTGGCCTTTGGCCAAGCTGGGGGAGATGGCCCACGCGCGTCGGAATCGAGCGAAGGTAAACGATTACGATGGACGGGGGAAGGAAGTGGTCACGTACATGGTGGATCGAAACATTAACTACACCAATGTGTGTGATGTTTACTGTAAGTTTTGCGCTTTTTACCGAACGGAAAAAGATGGGGATCACTACGTTTTAAGCCAGGGGCAGATTGACCAAAAGATTGATGAACTGGTGGCGGTAGGAGGAAATCAGATTCTGCTGCAGGGGGGGCACCATCCCAAGCTGGGGTTGGAGTGGTATTTGGATCTGCTACGGCATTTGCGGGCAAAATATCCCCAGATCAATGTGCACGGCTTCTCGCCGCCCGAGTTCAATCATTTTGCCGAGGTCTTTGGAATGCCGCTGGAGAAGGTGATCGAAACGTTTCGGGAGGCGGGCTTAGGAAGTATTCCGGGTGGAGGCGCGGAAATATTGGTGGACCGAGTCCGGCAGAGAATTGCGCCACGAAAGTGCAATACCG
>LIBO01000351.1 GCA_001438005.1 Verrucomicrobia subdivision 6 bacterium BACL9 MAG-120507-bin52
CCGTATTGCACTTTCGTGGCGCAATTCTCTGCCGGACTCGGTCCACCAATATTTCCGCGCCTCCACCCGGAATACTTCCTAAGCCCGCCTCCCGAAACGTTTCGATCACCTTCTCCAGCGGCATCCCGAAGACCTCGGCAAAGTGATTGAACTCGGGCGGCGAGAAGCCGTGCACATTGATCTGGGGATATTTTGCCCGCAAATGCCGTAGCAGATCCAAATACCACTCCAACCCCAGCTTGGGATGGTGCCCCCCCTGCAGCAGAATCTGATTTCCTCCTACCGCCACCAGTTCATCAATCTTTTGGTCAATCTGCCCCTGGCTTAAGACGTAGTGATCCCCATCTTTTTCCGTTCGGTAAAAAGCGCAAAACTTACAGTAAACATCACACACATTGGTGTAGTTAATGTTTCGATCCACCATGTACGTGACCACTTCCTTCCCCCGTCCATCGTAATCGTTTACCTTCGCTCGATTCCGACGCGCGTGGGCCATCTCCCCCAGCTTGGCCAAAGGCCAACCATAAATCTCTTTTGCCTCACCTTCCGTGATTCGCTCCCCCTCAACTATTTTTCCGGCCAATCCCGTCATCGCCCTAACCCCTTATCTGGAAATGTCGCCCTGTCCCAGCAGCTTGAACCCGCCCCGCCCCAAAACTTGCGCCCCCAGCTCATTGTCATCGAGGTTGAGACAAAGAGCAGGCCTCGCTTCCGGCCGCACCAAGAAAGCGTACGTGGTCAAGATGTTGATCTCCGCTTCGAGGAGAGAGGACAAAACCTTGGGCAACTCCGTCGCCGCCCCCAACTCCACCGCCACCACGGTCGATTCGGTGTGAGCCACGGCCTGTTCATGAAAAATTGCCCGCGCCTGGTCCGGATCATCCACCACCATCCGCACGATGGAACTATCGGTCGTGTCCAAAATTGTCAACGCGACCACGTGCACTTGTCGGCTGTGCAAAATCCGAATCAGCTCCAGCAGCCGACCCGCCTTGTTCGCCAGAAAAATCGAAAACTGACGAACCGGGTCTGACTGACTTTTTTGCGTCGCCACAGCCATAGAAATAACCTACCCGTTCCTCCTATCCCCGCCAACCTAGGATCACTTTGGCCGTATTGCGACCGCTGGCCCCAAAGACCCCTCCCCCCGGATGGGTGCTTGCCCCCGTCAGGTACAAATTCTTCATCGGCGCCCGATAACAGGAAATCTCGGGCAAGGGCCGAAACATGAACATCTGATCCAAGCTCATCTCAAAGTGCATCACATTGCCACGCAACAAACCCAAATCCCGCTCCAGATCGAGCGGAGTTTGAATATATCTTCCGATCATCTTCCCCCTCATGTTGGGCGCATATTGGCAAACCAACTCGTACAACTTATCCGCCTCC
>LIBO01000352.1 GCA_001438005.1 Verrucomicrobia subdivision 6 bacterium BACL9 MAG-120507-bin52
GGAAGACATCCGCCAAGTGGCGACCGTCTCGGCCAACTGGGACAAGACGATCGGTGAAATCATCGCCGACGCTTTGGACAAGGTAGGCAAAGACGGCACGGTGACGGTGGAGGAAGCCAAGTCGATTGAAACCTCGCTCGAAGTCGTCGAGGGAATGCAGTTCGATAAGGGCTATCTCTCGCCTTACTTCGTCACGAATCAGGAAGATCAGGAAGCCGTTTTGGAGAACGCCTATCTTTTGATTCACGAGAAAAAGATCTCGAGCTTGAAGGATATGCTGCCTTTGCTCGAAAAAGTCGCCAAGTCGGGTAAGCCGCTCTTGGTCATTGCCGAAGAGGTCGAGGGCGAAGCCCTGGCTACTTTGGTGGTGAACAAATTGCGGGGCACGCTGCAGGTTTGCGCAGTGAAGGCGCCTGGATTCGGGGATCGTCGCAAGGCGATGCTCGAAGACATCGCGATTCTCACCGGCGGCAAGATGCTCAGTGAGGATCTCGGGATCAAACTCGAGAACGTCACCCTGGACGACCTCGGCAAAGTGAAGCGTGTGGTGGTGGACAAAGAGAACACCACCCTGATCGAAGGGGTCGGGAAGAGCTCCGACATCCAAGGCCGTGTTTCCCAGATCAAGAAACAGATCGAGGAAACCACCTCGGATTACGACAAAGAGAAACTCCAGGAACGTCTGGCCAAGCTCGCCGGCGGAGTCGCCGTCATCAATGTCGGCGCGGCGACCGAGACTGAGATGAAGGAGAAGAAGGCCCGCGTGGAAGACGCGTTGCACGCGACCCGTGCGGCCGTGGAAGAAGGCATTGTCCCCGGAGGGGGCGTGGCCCTCATTCGCGGACAGAAAGCCATCGAAGGGCTGAGGCTCAAGGGCGATCAGGCCATTGGGGCGGAGATCATCCGTCGCGCCGTCGAACAACCTTTGCGCACTTTGGCGGATAACGCCGGAGTGGAAGGCTCGATCGTGGTGCAAGAGGTGAAAAGTCGGAAAGGTGCTGAGGGCTACAATGTGGCCACCGGCGAATACGTCGACCTGTTGAAGGCTGGCGTGGTCGATCCGACCAAGGTCACTCGTTCTGCCCTGCAGAACGCCGCATCCATCGCCGGATTGCTCCTGACCACCGAAGCGGTGGTGACGGAGTTGCCGGAGAAGGAAAAGGCACCGGCTCCCGCAGGTGGCGGTCACGGTGGAGGAATGGACTACTAAGCCATTCGACAAAATTTTCCCACGGGGTACGTCCCCCGTGGGATAACTAAGGGGCGCGGTTCCGCAAGGGGCCGCGCCCTTTCGGTTTTAGGCAAGTTCTCACGCGGTGCCCGCGGAGGTGGTGGGGGTGGGACCGGGATCGGGCAATGATGTGGGGTTGGCTTGGACG
>LIBO01000353.1 GCA_001438005.1 Verrucomicrobia subdivision 6 bacterium BACL9 MAG-120507-bin52
ATTCATAACCTACGGGAGCGAATCGATGAGGATTGGGTATTTCACAAGTATGGACTTAGTGGATCTCAGTATGCCGTGCTTGAAGTCACCTCGGGTGGTGCAAATTTCCTCAACCCTACGTCCGATAACAGTCAACCCATCTTCGATTTTGGAAATACCGATTTGTTGTCGGATTACAAAGACATCTTAGCTCAGGCGGGAAATAATGAATTCAGTGGCGACTCAGGCTATGCAGGTCTCAACTCGCGCGTGGATGTTGCTAACTTTATCGATTACTCCGCAGTTACAATCTGGTCAGGAAATACAGATTGGCCTGGCAACAATGTGCTGATGTGGCGTTCGCTGTCGTCCGCTCCAAATTCCAATCCTAAGTTGGATGGGCGATGGAGATATATTTTAAAGGATAACGACTTTGCCCTTGGCTTAAATTTTAATTATGTACCCGGCTATAATTCGAACGTCACTCAAATGGCCCAGTTTGATACCCTTAGTTATGCCACCACGTCAGCAGCGACAACTTGGGCAAACAATGAAATCAGTACTCGTCTCCTGAGGAAGGCGCTTGAAAATACAACTTTTCGAAACCAGTTTATTAATCGGTTTGCTGATCTACTAAACACAACACTGTCAGTAAACGCCGCAACAGAGAAGCTGGACGAGCATATCGCCGCCTATCAACCCGGGGTTAGTGAGCACTTTTCTCGATGGCCTACCTCATTGAACTGGAGCAACGAAGTGGCGCGTATTCGTGGCTACCTACAGGCTCGGCCCGCGGCAGTGCGAGGCCATATTGCCAACAAATTTGGCCTGACGGGCATGGTTAATTTGACCGTCAGTGTAACCAACACCAACCAAGGCTTCGTCTCGGTAAACTCTCTCAAAATCGAATCCTCTACCGCTGGGGTAGGAACGAATATCGCGAATTGGTCAGGAACATATTTTAAGGGTATTCCGGTCGCTCTTCAGGCGGGTGCCAGACCTGGATACCGCTTTTCGGGCTGGTCAAAGAGTGTGGCTTCTTCGGAGACGGTTCATGCCTCTGATGTTGCAAGTAGTTACTCCTCTTGGAGCAACGGTAGTAATCTGGGAAGCGGATTTGAACCTTGGTGGTTCTGGACGACGGCTGAGAATTCAGGCCAGGCTGGAACTTTTCTGCAAAATAGCCGAGGGGGATGGGGGTGTTATGCCAACAGCGGAAAGACTATTTATGTAGGTCGGCCGCTAACTCAGCCTCTTACACAGGGAAAAACATTAGTAATCCGAATCAAGCATGGGACCGTGGCATCATTCGGAAGCGTTGGGATTATTTTGGAAAATAGTAGTCAGGAGACCATTTTTCAATTTGAACGAAGGTCCAGCTCTGACGTTTATTGG
>LIBO01000354.1 GCA_001438005.1 Verrucomicrobia subdivision 6 bacterium BACL9 MAG-120507-bin52
GGACGGCAGGAAAAAAGATTCAGAAACTGATTATTGTTCCAGGAAGAATTGTGAATTGCATCTGTGGATGAGTCGCTGGGCTCTACTTCGCCGGGAAAGAAAAGTGATCCTGATCATGGGCTTCATTCTCCTTCTTTATGCCTTGTGGCGTCACCTTGCGTAACCCATAGACAAATCAGCGCGATTCGATCATAATTTCGACGTGAGTCATCTTTCATTACCCGAAGCGGTCAAAAAGATTCTCCAGACCGACACGCGGTTCTCCCCCGCTGCCTACGATTTTGTTCGCCGCTCTTTGGATCAATCCCTACGGAAATTTAGAAAAAGCGAACAACCCACGCCCTCTCACGTGCAAGGGCATGAGCTTCTCGAGGGCTTTCGCCTGCTTGCCCTGAACGAGTTTGGGCCCATGGCTAAAACAGTTCTGCATGAGTGGGGCATACAAAATTGCGCCCATGTGGGGGATATTGTTTTTCACTTGGTTCAGCACGGGATCCTGGGAAAGAGTGAAACCGACCGGCCAGAAGATTTTCAAGAGATCTGGACGTTCAACGAGGCTTTTGTCCTTCCCTTCCAACCCTGCCAGCGCTCTGTGGTCAGCAAAAAAACTGTACGACGAGTGACGCCCTCGAAGACAAGGAGTGGTAACCGCAAGCCCAAACCCCACACGCCAAAGAAAAATAGTTAATATGGCCGAACTTCAAAAAAATAATCCTGCCCTCACTTCAGAGATGACGAAGCGCTTTGTCCAGTTTGTCATGGTGCAGGCGCAAAATATTCTTTATGTACTGGGCCGTATCCCCACGCCCGAAGGCGAGCGCATTCCGCCCAATCTGCAAGCGGCTAAGATGATGATCGATCATCTCGAGCTCATAAAAATCAAGACCGATGGAAATCTGACCACGCAAGAGACAAAAATCATTACGGAGGCGCTACAACAGGTTCAGCTCGCCTTCGTCGAAGCCAGCGGCGGTACCCCCGTGGGGATGATGCCGGACCGAGGGCCGCAAGTGGACATGTCGGCCTTAGAAGAGGAGATGGATTCGGATGAGCCCGCACCTTCGGCTCCGCCGCAACCCACTAGCCCAGCCAGCCCTCCCAGCAGCGTCACGTCAGAGGCCGAAGAAAAAAAGAAATACTTTAAGAGTTACGGGTAAATTTGACCCTTGGCTCCTACTTAGGGGCCGGCCCAAAGAGGCTTTTTAGGACATCGACGGCCGCACCCGCTGCATCCCCAGTACCCTGCGCCCCTGCCGCTTTTTCTAGAATCTGCGCCCCCGTCCGGATCGCCGTCCGAGTGAGAGCTCCCGTCAGCTTCGGCTGAAGATCATTTTGGGGCGCGGAGACGGTGCCGGAGAGCTGTATCGTTTG
>LIBO01000355.1 GCA_001438005.1 Verrucomicrobia subdivision 6 bacterium BACL9 MAG-120507-bin52
CCTCGCCTATGTCGCCGAGGCGCCCGTTTGGTACTGCCCTGCCCTCGGCACGGTTCTGGCTAACGAGGAAATTTTAACCACCCCCGAAGGCCCCCGCTCGGAACGTGGCCACCATCCCGTCGAAAGGCGCCCGATGCGCCAATGGATGCTCAAGATCACCGCCTACGCCGAGCGTCTCCTCCAGGATCTCGACCTGCTCGACTGGCCCGAATCTTTAAAGGAAATGCAGAGAAACTGGATCGGAAAGAGCGAAGGAGCAGAAGTCGACTTCCCGGTGACCGACTCCTCGCAGAAGATCACTATCTACACCACTCGGCCCGACACTCTTTTCGGTGCCACCTATCTAGTCCTCGCCCCCGAACATCCACTCCTCTCCTCTCTCACGACCCCTGAGAACCGAGCGAAAGTCGAAGAGTACCGCCAAGCGAGCTCCTCGAAATCAGACCTCGAGCGAACCGAGCTAGCCAAGAACAAGACGGGTACGCCTTTGGGCTCTTTCGTCATCAATCCGGTGAATGGAGAGAAAATCCCCATCTGGGTGGCGGACTACGTCCTCGCCTCCGTTGGGACGGGGGCTGTCATGGCTGTTCCCGCGCACGACAACCGGGACTTCGATTTTGCCCAAGCCTATCATCTTCCAGTTCGGCATGTTGTTCGACCCATCTCCGGCAAGATGGGTGAGAAAGCTTTTGTCGAGGATGGGGTTAACTTCGACTCGGGATTCTTGGACGGGCTTCCCACTCCTCAGGCCAAAGCACAGATGGTCGATTGGCTGGTAAAGAATCGTCACGGCCGAGCCCAAACTCGATACAAACTTCGAGACTGGCTCTTCTCCCGGCAAAGATACTGGGGCGAGCCTTTCCCGATTGTCTGGCGCGATGGTCATCCCCAACCCCTGCAAGAAAAAGATCTCCCTCTTACCTTGCCCGAGATGGAGGATTATCAACCCTCTTCTAGTGGAGAGCCGCCCCTCGGAAAAGTGATCTCGTGGAAGAATCTTTCGAATGGCTCCGTTCGCGAACTCAATACAATGCCGCAATGGGCAGGTTCATGCTGGTACTACCTACGCTTCTGCGACCCCCAGAATGCGTCAGCCCCCTTTGGGCAGGATGCGGAACGTTACTGGATGGGTAATGGCGGGGTGGATCTTTACGTGGGTGGCGCAGAACATGCCGTTCTTCACCTCCTCTACGCACGGTTCTGGCATAAAGTTCTTTTTGATCTCAAAATCGTCTCCCACCCCGAGCCATTCCAGCGGTTGGTGAATCAGGGCATCATTCTCGGTGAAGATAATCGGAAGATGTCCAAGTCGGTTGGAAATGTGGTCAATCCTGACGATGTCATCGCCGAACATGGCGCGGATGCCCT
>LIBO01000356.1 GCA_001438005.1 Verrucomicrobia subdivision 6 bacterium BACL9 MAG-120507-bin52
GCACGAGCGACTGCACAATCGGCACATCCTTGCCAAACAGCTGTTCCTGTAGATGGATGGTGTAAGTGCTGATGATCGCCTTTTTACCCAACTCCTGCGCCGCGTACGCCGCTGGCACCAGGTAGGCCAAACTCTTGCCCGTCCCTGTCCCCGCTTCCACCACCAGATGCTTTCGATCCTCAATCGTCTCCGCTACCCGTTCCGCCATCCTCGCTTGCCCAGGCCTCGACTCGTACCCCTTCGCCTTCCCCAACTTCCCCCCGTCGGAGAAAAATTCCCCCATCCGAAAGGCCAAATTTCCTTGAGCTTCAGCGCTCATCCGTGTCTACCGCGAAGCTTGGATTTGACCGACGACGAGAACATCATCTCCAAGGTATGGAAGCTCTCGAGTCACTTTGCGAGTCCTGCCTCCAAGCAGGCGCCAGCGACCTATTCCTCCGAGAGGGAGCCACCCCCTTCATTCGTCTGGGCGACCAACTTCACGCTCTCGAAACTGCTCCCACAAGTGAAGATCTTCTTCATTTTCTCTGGTCCGCCTGTGGAGCCAAGCCCGAGGCCTCCGACCACGATGCCAGCTTTGTTACCCGCTCCGGGCTACGTTTTCGCGTCAACCTTCATCGTCAGCTTGGTGTCCGCGGAGCCGTTCTCCGCAACATCAAAACTCAGATCCCATCCATGGAGGATCTGGGTTTGCCCGTGGCCCTTCTACAAAAATGGTTTTCTCGTCCCTCTGGTCTCGTGCTTATCACTGGATCTACCGGAACAGGAAAATCCACCACGATGGCCGCAGGGTTGGAGTGGCTGAATCAAACCACCACCCGCCACATCATCACCATCGAGGACCCCGTTGAATATCTTTTTCAAGAAAACCTTAGTCGCTTTACTCAGCGTGAAGTAGGAGCTGATACCCCCACCTTTGCCGAAGGCCTCCGCCGCGCCCTTCGTCAAAGTCCTGACATCATCCTCCTCGGCGAGATTCGCGATGCTGTCTCCGCCAGCACCGCCCTCCAAGCGGCGGAAACGGGTCACCTCGTCCTAGCCTCCCTTCACAGCAGCAGCGCGGCCGAGGCCGTTGAGCGCCTTCACCGAATTTTTAGCCCAGAGGAGCGTGAGGATGCGTCTGCTCTTCTCGCCGCCCAGCTTGTCGGTGTCTTCACCCAGCAGCTTCTCCCGGGCTTAAACCAAAAACTGTTTCTTGTCGGCGAACATTTCGAAAACCAAGCCGCCACTCGACAATGGATTCGAAAAGGAGGTGGAACCGAGCTGGTCGATTTTATGCAAAATTCGCAAGCGCCTGAAAACCGCTCCATGACCACCTCTCTGGTCCAAGCCTACCGCGATGGACAGGTTTCCCTCGAGGTTGCCC
>LIBO01000357.1 GCA_001438005.1 Verrucomicrobia subdivision 6 bacterium BACL9 MAG-120507-bin52
AGTAGCACTTCTCGCCGGGTCCTTTCTTGTATTAGTATTTTGGCCTGATTTAAAACCTCGGGTCAATGATACTAAGGGGCCACAAAGCGTTGCCCAGCGTGCACTATGGTTTTCGCAAAATATGGTCAATGCATGGGCCGACCAACCGGCTCATAGAATTAACATGCCGTTAGAGGCTTGGGAGGGCTTGCTAACTGGGAAACTTGAGCCTGGTGTTGAGGATCTTTCGTCGCTCTTGTGGTATTTAGATACACCAACTTTTACAAGTGCAAACGAGCAATTCTGTATCTTGCAACCGCTTGTTATGAAGATCGTGCCAGTCACTTTGAAATTTACATTTGCCATTCCCGAGAAGGGGCAGTCGTGGACTGATGCACAACTGATTGGCTTTCAGATTGGACGTTTACCGCTGGGAAAACTTATCGGATCTTTTGCGCTGCAACCCATTGCTTCTGCTTACGAGATTGTTCGATCTAATTGTGGCTTAGACAGAGGGGTTCAGTGGATGGTTGGTGAGGCGGGTGCTTTCGTAGTCGAAATTCCGCCTACACGTCAGAAGCGCCCTATCGCAAAAGAATCGATCAGCGCAAGGGAGCTGGCCGAGGTTTATGATCAGGGTTTCGGGGATATCTATGAGGGAAAAGTAATTTCTGTCGAGGGAGATTTAATTGATGTATCGAGCCAAATGGAGACTATGGGTTTGGGAACTAAAGTAGCCAGCCAAGACCGGATGGATGAATTCATCCTTGAGGGGGTGAAAGAAGGTCCAAATCGGCGTTACCCGCTGCGTGTTCGTTGTCAATTCAAGTCAACGGCGACCTACTTCTTAGATGCCAAGGGTGATTTGTATAATTCTGCACCAAATCCACAAAATCCCTCATCAGATATTCCTATTTTGCGGCGCCGAGATGGATCGACTAAATTGAGGATTAGTTCTGGAAGAGTTGAGTCTAAGGGCACGGATAGACGTTTAATAACGATTTACGACTGCCGTCAAGTTGAGGGATATGACGGAAAACAATGGATTAAAATCTTCTAGAATTAATAATCTCGAAACACGCTTTGACGTAGTCGGCCCGGCGGTTTTGGTGCTTGAGGTAGTAGGCGTGCTCCCAGACGTCGATGCCGTAAAGGAGGGATGATCCCTCCATCAGGGGAGAGTCTTGATTCGGGTAGGATTTAATGAAAAGTTTTCCGTCTTTGTTTCGGGCGAACCAAGCCCAACCGCTGCCGAAGATGCCCATGGCGCACTTGGTCATCTCCGCCTTCCACTTTTCATAGTTGCCAAAGGTATCGTCGATTTCCTTGGCCAGCTTGCCCTTCGGTTTCTGGCCGGGGTTGGAGAGAGTTTTCCAAAGA
>LIBO01000358.1 GCA_001438005.1 Verrucomicrobia subdivision 6 bacterium BACL9 MAG-120507-bin52
CCGTTTATGCGGGCGGTTGCGTTCGCGATGCCCTTCTCCAGCGGCCTTACCCCGATGTGGATATCGCCACTTCTGCCACCCCCGATCAGGTCCAATCCCTCTTCCCCAAAGCCTCCGATCCCCAAGGAAAAGCCTTTGGGGTGATTCGGCTTCGTTTGGAGGAACATGTTTTCGAAATTGCCACCTATCGGGTCGACGGCCCGTACCTGGATGGCCGCCGCCCCTCCTCCATCACCTTCACCACCGCCGAAGAGGATGCCAAGCGCCGCGACTTCACCGTGAACGGAATGTTTTTTGATCCACTGCAAAACAAACTCCTCGACTATGTTTCGGGCCAAGCCGACCTCTCCGCTAAAATCATCCGCGCCATTGGAGACCCCGTGGCCCGATTTACCGAAGATCGTCTCCGCCTCTTTCGTGCCATCCGCTTTTCCGTGCAGCTCGGCTTTGTCATCGATCCCGCCACCTGGGCTGCCATCGGAAAACTCGCCCCATCCTCCAATGTCATCTCCCCCGAGCGGGTTCGAGACGAACTGATCAAGATCTTCACTAGCCCCGATCCTGCTCGCGGATTCGATCTTCTCCACCAGTCGGGTCTCTTGGCCGTTTGGATTCCTGAACTGCTCGAAATGCATGGCTGCGCCCAATCTCCCGATTTTCATCCCGAGGGGGACGTCTGGGTTCACACCCGCCTTCTTTTGACTCATCTGAAACAGCCCTCGACCGTCCTCGCCTTCTCGGCCCTGCTGCACGACATCGGCAAGCCTCGCACCGCCAAGACCGACCCGGATGGAAGAATTCGTTTCTTTGGGCATGAGGGAGTCGGCGCCCGTATGGCCGAGGAGATCCTCCGTCGCCTCCGCTTTCCCAATGACGATATTCACGCCATCTCCGCCTGCATCGCCAATCACATGGCTTCAAGGATGCGCCGAACATGCGCGTCAGTACTTTGAAACGGCTTCTCGCCCGACCCACTTTTCCCGAAGAGCTTGAGCTCCACCGAATCGACTGTTCCTCCTGCCACGGCCAGCTCGACATCTATAAATTCCTTACCGCCAAACTCACCGAGTTTTCGCAGGAAGAAATCCAGCCCAAGCCCCTCCTCTCCGGGAATGATTTGCAGCAGTTAGGCCTGCCGCCTGGACCCCAGATGGGAAAAATTCTCCATCAGCTGATGGACGAGCAGTTGGAAGGAAAGTTTACTGACAAGAAGGGCGCCTTAGCCCGAGCGCGCCAGCTCGTGCCGTAGCTCAACTTAAGCGTAAGCCACGAACGCTTGGTACACTTCGTCAGGAATATCCAGCAACTTGTAGTCGCCCGATGAAACAAAAATCAACTGCTGCTTGCCCTT
>LIBO01000359.1 GCA_001438005.1 Verrucomicrobia subdivision 6 bacterium BACL9 MAG-120507-bin52
GTCGTGACGGTGAAGGCGGCGGCGGCCACCGGTGTAGTAAGAGTAAAGGAGAAAGGGCTCGCTTGGGCTGTGGACTGGGTGTCGGTGGTAGCGGTGCCTCCACTGTTGTAAATGTAGGTGGGACTGGTGACGGGAGCGCTGAAGGTCGGGGCAAAATAGTAATCCACCGTGGTACCAGCAGTGGTTGGCATCGTGATTGTGCTTTTCCAGATTTGGACAAAGCCTGAGGCGTCTGCAGTTTCATTGGCATGCCAGCCCAGAGCGATATTTTGCCAGGCATCCCCGTTGAACCGATAGTAGAAGGTTCCGCCAGTTTGATTATGACCATTAGAGGTGGCCTTATAAACACCCTGATAAAACGTCACCGAAGCACTGGTGGGGGGATTCAGGGGATCGCGCATTCCGGCGGAATAAACGCCGCTCGGTCTTGTCTCAGCTGGAACGTGCCAAACATTGCCAAGCTGTGCGAACGCAGGGAATGAAGCGCTGACTAAAAGAAGAGCGACTCTGAAGAAAATAGTTTTCATGGAGTAGAGATTTGTACTTTGTAGAACTTCCTGGATGAGTTGGTGGCGGAGGAGTCGGTCACCGATCGAGGCTGCCCATCTCCCGTGATGGAGAGGCCGATATTGGGCCAGCTCGTTCCCGTAAGGTTTTCGGTGCCCACGACCTGATAGTTCAGTCCTGTGACCGTGGGGAAAGTGATGGTGAAGCCTTCCGAGGTTAAGCTCAAGACGCTGGGCACTGGAAGGCCGGTGGAGACGGAGGAGTTGGGATCCGAGCCCAGTTTCATCTCGAGAAGATTACCCACCCCGTCGCCGTCGGGATCTCCGCTGGCACTCTGGCCGAGGTTGCCGAAGTAGCTGTTTTCCCAGCTATCCAAAAGACCGTCGGCATCGCTGTCGGGGTTCGGAGTGTCGATGCCATCGTCGAAGCCGAGGGTGATGATGTGGGTGGTGCTACTGCCGTCGAGTTCCACCTCCACTTGATGGGTTTGTGCTTGGTTGCGGCGGAGTACGGTGGTTCCTGCGACGGCGAGATCTGAGGCGGTATCATTGATGACGGCACTGGCGGATACCTCGACAAAGGCACGAACCACTTCGGATCCAAACGTATTTCTCACGGAAACACGGCGCTTATCGGACGAGACAATCTCACTTTCGAGGCCAGCTTGACCACGGAGGAGGAGGTCCTCGAGATTGGGGGAGAGGCCGAAGCGAATGTAAGCTTTATTGAGGGAGCTGAGTTGGTATTCGGCGGTGAAGGCGTTCGCATTCGCGGAGGCGAGGGTGATGGTTTTGGTGACATCATTTTGGTTGCTGAAGCGCCAACCGGTAGAGTTCACAA
>LIBO01000360.1 GCA_001438005.1 Verrucomicrobia subdivision 6 bacterium BACL9 MAG-120507-bin52
GGGTTTCACGGGAATACGCAGGGTTTGACCTGGGATGAGGAGATCGGGATCGTCCATCGGGTTAAAGAGAAGGATGTCCTCCACCCCCACCCCATATCGGCGGGCGATGGTGGTGAGTGAATCGCCTCGACGAACCGTATAGGAGACCGGCTCGGGTTGAATCAAAAGCTCAGCCGATGACGATGTTGGGGTGGATGAATCGTTCCTCGGGGCCTCGTTTTGGGCAGAGGATAGAAGCTTGCGGGGTGGGGCAGGGGAAAGATTGGCAAAACCGTAATCAAAAAGAAGGCGGGTATCGGTCCATTTGTTGGCGCTCTTCAAAAGAGTCAGGCGTAGCTCTCTTCCCTCCCTTGTGGCGGACGCGGCAAAGGTGTGGCGGGCCTCGTAGGTCCACCCGGTTTTGGCGGGTCCCATTCCCGGGTAGGAGCCTAAAAGTTTGTTATGGTTGCGCATGCGCTGAACCCCAATGGCGGTGCGAAGGTTGTAAACTCGGGTTTGCGCCATCTGCCGAAAGCTTGGGATGGAGAGAAAGGTGTTAAAGAGTTTCATGAGATCCATGGCGGTGGTGCACTGAGAGGTGCCGGGGAGGCCATGGGGATTGCCAAAGTGGGAATCGGTCATACCCAGTTTTACGGCTTCGGCATTCATATCGGCGACGAACTGCTTCACCGATCCAGAAGCGGCCCGAGCGAGGGCCATGGCGCTATCATTGTCTGAACCAATAATGATGGAGCGATAGAGATCGCTAATCGGCAAGATTTCTCCAGCACGAAGGGGTACACTGCTGGGTTCGACGCGGGTATCCTCGGGGGCAATGGTGACGGTGCCACGCGCTCCCATTTTCTCGTAGGCGACGAGAGCGGTCATGAGTTTCACCGTGCTGGCGGGTGGGTAAGGGGCATCGATATTGCGGGCGTAGAGAACGTCGCCAGTCAGGGGATCGATGAGGAGCGCGGCTTTGGCCAAAAGTTTGGCCTGCACTTGCACTAAGGTGGGCGGTTTTGGCGGTGGAACGGGTGGCGCTGCCTGCATCAGGGAGCAAGCGAGGAGTGTTGTGAAAACAGGGGAGGTGATCAATTTCATCGAATTTCCCAAACGTTTGGAAAGCGAGTGAGCTTTTTGGGTGCTCCCGGGCGAATCAGAACAACATCCTCGATTCGGACACCACCGATGCCTGGCACGTAAAGACCAGGTTCAACCGTGACGACAGTGCTGAGCGGCAATGAGGGTGTGGCGTAGCGGGGGGCTTCGTGAATTTCCAGCCCAAGGCCATGGCCGACCCCGTGGAAGAAGCCGGTCCATCGGCCCTTTTGCAACTCGGTGGGATAGCCTTGATTTTGAAA
>LIBO01000361.1 GCA_001438005.1 Verrucomicrobia subdivision 6 bacterium BACL9 MAG-120507-bin52
ACCCGCCACTTCCCCCCCCGCCTCCTCGCCACCCAACCTCAACTGGCCGACCTTACCCGCCAAGCCGATGCCGCCCGCGCCTCCGGTCCCCAAACGGAAATTCCGCCCCTCGCCCTCGCCGCCCAAACCGTCTCTCTCCGCCTCCGAATCTTCTCCTCCCTTATCTCTGGCGATGCTTTTCGGGTGGTCCCACCCTCCAGTGGCTCTCCCGCCGAAGCCCCCTGGTCCACTACCCGCTCCCCGATCGATCTTCCCGATTTACTCGAAGCCCAAAAGCGAGCGGACCTGCCTTCCACAAAAATTCAGCTCGAAGTGGCTTACCTCAAATATCACCCCTTCCGTTTGGCTTGGATCGCTTGGCTCCTCTCCGCTTTTCTTCTGCTCATCGCGGGCCAAAACCTAAAGCACTCTCTCCTGCCTTGGGGCAAAACCCTCGCCTACCTCGGCCTTCTTCTCCTCATCATCGGCTTTGCCGCCCGCGTTTACATCGCGGGGCGCCCTCCCGTGACCAACATGTACGAAAGCATTCTTTGGGTCGCTTTCGGCGCAGGTCTTTTCGCGGTGATCTTTTCCATCCGGCACCGTTCCAACCTCTACCTCATCGCCGCCTCCCCCATCATTATTCTCTCCCTCATTGCCTCCGATCTTCAGCCCGCCGTGCTCGATCCCTCCCTCAATCCGCTTGTCCCCGTCCTGCGAAGTAACTTCTGGCTCACCACCCACGTGCTCACCATTACTTTAAGCTATGGCGCCTTTGCTTTAGCCGCCGCCCTCGCCCACTTTCTCATCCTTACTTCTATTCGCAAAAAATCCCCCTTGGCCAACGACGACCCCGGAGTCCTCCACCTTTACCGATGCCTCCAGATCGGCGTCTTTCTGCTCGCGGTGGGGGTGATCTTAGGTGGCGTTTGGGCCAACTACTCTTGGGGCCGTTTCTGGGACTGGGATCCCAAGGAAACCTGGGCCCTCATCGCTCTGATGGCCTACATCATTCTTCTCCACGGCCGAATCGGTGGCTGGTGGGGCGGCTACGGACTCGCCATCGGCTCCATCGCCTCCTTCCTCACCATTCTCATGGCCTGGTACGGGGTCAACTTTGTCTTAGGCAAAGGTCTTCACAGTTACGGCTTTGGTAACGGGGGTCAACTCTATGTCGGACTCTTCGCCCTCCTCGAAATCGCCTTCCTCGCTTTTGCTCTTGTCCGTCGGCCGAAATCTTGATGACCCCCACTATCTCGATTGTCGATCTGCAGCTTCTTTGTCATATCGGCGTGCCCGCCACCGAACGCGCCCAACCGCAAAAGCTCCTCTGCACCGCTATCGTGCCCGTTCCCAATC
>LIBO01000362.1 GCA_001438005.1 Verrucomicrobia subdivision 6 bacterium BACL9 MAG-120507-bin52
ACCGGATCGGGCCACTCGGGAAACTCAGCCTCCCCTCCCGGCACCGCTGGCTCCACCGCCACCCGCAACACCCGCTCCGAAGGCTGGCTCAGGGTAATCGTCGCCCCCTCTTTTCTCATCCCGACCCCACGGCGCACCGCCCCCTCCACCATGGAAAAGAGGGACAACGGCGGTAGCCCACCCAGAATTGCCTCCGCTCCTATCCGGTCCTCGAAACGCAGCCGCTCCCCGTACCCTGCACCCTCTAGCTTCAGATAATCACGGATCAACGCCAACTCCTCCGCCAACGTCGTCTCCCTCTTCTCCCCCGCCAATAAAGCCGCCCGCAACAACCGGCTCAATCGCACCAGCAAATCCCGCGCCGCCTCGGCATCCGACATCGCCAGCGAAGCGATCCGGTTCAACGCATTGAAAATCACGTGCGGATGCAGCTGGGAACGCAGGGTGCGCAATTCCACTTCCCGCCGCAACAACCGCTCGCGTTGACCCCGCGCCTCCTCCCTCACCGTCACATCCACCGCCGTGCCCAAGACGACCGAAGGACGTCCGTCCGTATCATGGGATTCAATCCTTCCCGCCAACTCCAGCTTTCTTGCCCTGCCCGATGGGTCACCGACTTCCACCAGAACCGACTGCGCCACTTCGTCGGGCGCAGGCCAGGAGGACCGCCCCTGCCACCCTGGAACGGTCTTCCAGCCCAACCTTCCACCGGCCAAGCCGATTTGCCGCGCCGCCTGGGGTCGATCCCACTCAATTCCGCTCCCCCTTTGCCAACGCCAGAAAACTATATTTTGTACGCGTGCCGCCGCATCGGTCCACGCTCGAATCTCCTCCCGGTCATCCCGCAGGGTCGCCATGCTGTGCGCCGTTCCCAGCACCCCCGTCAGGCCGAGGGCAACCACCCCGGGAGAAAAGGAAAGAAGCCCCTCATTGCCATCTCCCCAACTCAAACCCGCGAGAAGCGCCACTAAAAAGCATCCCAACGAAGTGCCCGTGACCCCGAAGCGCATCGCCTGCCAAAATAAAATCACAATCGGAATCAGACTGAGCGCCAACCCTGCCCTTCGATCGAGTCCTGGTATGGCCGCCACTCGTCCCACCACCACCAATAAAACAGCTAAAAATACCCAGCCGGCAAAAAGCCTGCGATTCAGCCGAATAAAAAAATCTTTATCCAAATTCACCGTTAACGGTGCCAACGCCATCACCCCCAGGGCCCGCCCGATCCACAGGGTGGCAAACCCCGAACTAAACGGCATGTTCATCGACAGAAATTGCTCCACAAATGCCCCGACCACGGTTACTCCCGCAGCCATCGGAACAATCATCAACTCCCGC
>LIBO01000363.1 GCA_001438005.1 Verrucomicrobia subdivision 6 bacterium BACL9 MAG-120507-bin52
CCTTTTCCATTTCTGTAGTGGGAATATTTTCGGTAGCCAACTGTCGAGCTGTCGCATCGGTGATCAGCCGCAAGCCAGCTTCCCAAGAGGCCAGCAGAGCACCCGTCCGATGGCCGATTTTTTCTGCCGTGACCAAAACAAAGTTTTTCTTCGAATTTTCCATGGCTGCTTTTTGCAGGGCGACGACCTCGGGGGCGCTGTTCCAAAATCCAGCCTCGGTCACTCCTTCCGCCCCTAAAACAGACACATCGATTTTCCAATTCTGCAGGGCTCGAACGGCCCGCTCTCCAATCAGCAACGACTGGCGTGCCACCAGATTCCCTCCTGGAATATGTAAAGAGACCCCGCTTCCCGAAAGAAGCTCCACCACAGGCAAACTATTTGTCACGACCTTCAGCCCGGGAATTTCTGCCTCGGGCAAAAGCCGAGCCAACGCAAAAGGAGTGGTTCCGCCGTCGATGTAAACCGTCGAGCCCGAAAGCAGATGCGGGAGAACCTGCCGGGCCAACGCGTTCTTCCTATCCGAATCCCTTCCCAATCGCTCCGCAAAGCTCGGAAATTTATCCGAAAAGTCGGATAGGGCTCCACCGGGGGTTCGGCGAATTCTCCCCGTCCGTTCCAGTTCGCTCAAATCCCGCCGGGCCGTCGCGGCACTGATCGATAGCCGGATACAAATTTGCTCCAAAGGGAGATAGCGCTGGTTCTGCAAAAGATCGGCCAGCAGTTGCCTGCGAGCTTCTACCACATTTTTGGATACCCTCATCAAGTTGCATCTTATCTTTTATATGATTGATTTCAATCATATAATTTGCCGACCGATCGGCTGGGCCTAACCAGATTTATATCATTGCCGTTGAGCGACTTAAACATTTGATTAATTCAGGATTATTGGCAGAGGAGTTTTTAAAAACCCGACAGGCCTCCGCGTCGAGGGCACCATATAACGGAGTCAGCGTCGGAGAAATTGTTCCTCCGGCTCCGCGTCATCCAGGAATAAAAGTAGGAATGCCTACCTGAGGTGCGGACGCCCCCGACCCGTCGGGGTTGTCCTAGGATGAGCGGGGACGCTCATCCGTACCAAAAATGAGCTTTAGGGTTGGAACATCGAAGTGTGGCGCGGCTTGAGAGATGGAAATCTGAAGCTTGATCATTGGTACCAAGTGGTTCGATAAAATGGATTAATTTTGCGTCACTTTGACCCGCAGGAACTTCCTGGCCGCACCGCTTTCGATGGGAACAGAAGCCGTCCAGCGCTTTACCGAGACGCCTCCCACCTCGCTGATTTCATGATCGGATTTCGTGATTGAATCAGATTCAGCAAAACCGCCGTTTTCAG
>LIBO01000364.1 GCA_001438005.1 Verrucomicrobia subdivision 6 bacterium BACL9 MAG-120507-bin52
CCCACCCGCCTGCCCCGTACTCTTGTCGGGGCCCGCCGCGGGCGCCCTTCGGAGCTCCCCCCGCGAAGCGGGCGAGGAGCGTAGTAGGGTTAGCGCCCTTTGCGTGAGGAAATCCCCGTTAAACGAAAGAGCCCCGACCTGAGTCGGGGCTCTTCCAAACAACACTGTAAATCCTCTACTGCTGGACCGCTTCCACTCTCAGGAACTTCTTAGCTCCGCTGACTGGAACGCTTGCGGTCTTCTGCTGAACACTCACTCCGTTCACTGTGGTGGCATCACCCACATCGGCGACAGTAACATCGTCTGTCACCCACCCGCTTGGGCCTGCCGCTAGATCAGCACTTGTTTTCGGAGTCACCGTCAACCCCGATGTTCCCTGCCTTACGTAGTAGGTGAGCACCAGGTTTCCATCGGTAACCGCAACCGTCGGCTTCAGGCTCGGATCCAACGTCCCTGGAGTCACCGCTCCAAATACATAATCCAAGAACGCGGCATTTGATGGAGTCGCTCCATTCAACCACTCACTGTAGGTTGATCCCACTGGCGCAGAATTCACCGTCACGGTTACCGTGGCTGTCGTACTCCCGCCTTCGTTGGCTGCTGTAACCGTATAGGTGGCCGATGCCGCTATCGCCGTAGGCGTTCCACTGATCACACCGGAGGTGGCGTTGATCGAGAGTCCGCTGGGCAGGGCCGGACTGACCGAGTATGTGTCCACCGTCCCTGTCACGGTTGGAGTAAGACTACTAATTGCCACTTCAACCGTTCCGCTAATCGTCGAGGGCGTGTAGGACAGGTTGCTCGGGGCAGCGGGCGTAAGCGCGCTCGTGCTCACCACAAAATCCGCCAAGCCGATCTGGCGCGAAGCCCCGGAGCCAGTCGGGTTCGGACTAGTCCACGTCAGGGTGAACTCCGTGCCGTTGGTGATGCTCAATCCCGTCAACTGGGTAGTCTTCGTTTCGTCTCCGGGGGCACCAGCTTCCCCAGAGGTGTTGTCCGTGGAGTAGGCCAAATCCTCCACCGCCTGGCCGTTGAGCGTCACCGCCCAGCTGGAGATCCGGGTTTGGTCCACCCGGGCGACCCGCCCCAGATACCCGATGTTCAGGGTTTCGATCGTCTCCCCGGTGTTGTTGACTAGGGTCAAGGTCACCGTCAGGTCTCCGGTGGTCGTGGTCGGCTGGTAGCCTAATACCCCTCCTGTGGTTGCTCCCGCCCCCCGGAATCCTCCTGTGCTCCCCGAACCCCACTCCCCGCCGTAGACTTGGACTCCCGTTGACGAGACCGCATGCCACCCGGCCGGCACCGTCCCGGTATAGCTGTCAAAGGATTCGTT
>LIBO01000365.1 GCA_001438005.1 Verrucomicrobia subdivision 6 bacterium BACL9 MAG-120507-bin52
CGCCGAACTTTCTCCGTCAATTGGCCGCCCTCCTCGTATCCAACATAACCCGGAGGGGACCCGATCAGGCGGGAGACGTTAAACTTTTCCATGTACTCCGACATATCGAGCTGCACAAGGGCGTCCTTTTCACCAAAGACCTCTTCGGCTAGAGCTTTGGCCAAGTGGGTTTTACCGACTCCGGTGGGACCGAGGAAAATAAAGGAGCCGATCGGACGCTTGGGATCTTTCAGGTCGGCCCGAGATCGGCGGAGGGCTTTCGCCAGGGCCTGAACCGCTTCGTGCTGGCCGATGACGCGGGATTGGAGGGTGTCGCCGATATTCAGGAGCTTGGATAGATCGCCTTCGCCCATTCGAGTTAAAGGAATCCCAGTCCACTTCGAGATGACGTGCTTCACGTCTTCTTCGCCCACATCGACAATGATCTCGTCCCGTTTCTTTCTCCAAGCATTCAGGTCGGCCTCCAACTTGGCCGAGGCTTCTTTCTCGCGATCCCGCAGGGCGGCCGCTTTTTCGAAATCTTGCGCTTTGATGGCCGCTTCCTTTTCGGCGCGAATCGTTTCGATCGCCACTTCGCCCGATTTGAATTCAGGGGGGCGAATGCTGGCGGCGATGCGGCAGCGCGAGCCAGCCTCATCCATCACGTCGATCGCTTTGTCCGGCAGGAAGCGACCCGTGATATAGCGTTCCGAGAGTCGAACCGAGGCGGCGATGGCCTCATTGGAAATCTTGGCGTGATGATGTTCCTCATATTTCGAGCGGAGACCGTGCAGAATGGCGATGGCCTCATCTATGGACGGGGCATCGACCCGGACCGTTTGGAAGCGGCGTTCGAGAGCGGAATCTTTTTCGATGTACTTGCGGTACTCATTCATGGTGGTGGCCCCGATGCACTGGAGTTCCCCACGGGAGAGAGCGGGTTTAATGATGTTGGAGGCATCCATCGCCCCCTCAGCGGAACCAGCGCCAACCAAAGTATGGAGCTCGTCGATGAAGAGAATGACCGTTTTGAGTTTTCGGATCTCCTCCATCACGGCCTTGATGCGCTCTTCGAATTGGCCGCGGTACTTTGTGCCCGCCACCATGAGGGCTAGGTCTAAGGTAATGACTTTCTTTTCGCGAAGAATTTCAGGGACGTTGCCCGAAGCAATTTCTTGGGCGAGGCCTTCCACGATCGCAGTTTTGCCGACGCCCGCTTCCCCAATGAGCACGGGGTTATTTTTGGTCCGGCGGCAGAGGATCTGGACGACACGCTCAATCTCATTTTTTCGGCCGATGACCGGATCCATTTCTCCCTTGCGGGCGAGTTCGGTTAAATCTCGGCCAAAGGC
>LIBO01000366.1 GCA_001438005.1 Verrucomicrobia subdivision 6 bacterium BACL9 MAG-120507-bin52
CGCCGGCCGAGGCCGGTCCGTCCAGCGCGGCGATGACCACGCTGGCCCCTTCCGCGGCGTAAGCTTTCGCACACTCCAGACCGATCCCGGTGGAGCCTCCCGTGAGAAAAATAACTTTGTCCGGCAAAAGCATGCTGTTTGGTGGCCAGGCGGGGATAAAGTTGTCAGACAACTTTGCCGTCGTCAAGACCATCCCCCACCCCCTAAGATCGTGCCGGTGCCCCGCAAAAGTCCGAAGTCAGGCCGTCCTTTGGCGGCGCGTCTGGAAAAATCGATTCTCTCCGGAAAGCTGCCGCCCGGCTGCAAGCTGCCCGGTGAAACAAGTCTGGCGCATGACCACGATCTGAGCCGGGCCGCGGTGCGCGAGGCGCTGGAGACCCTGAAAGCCCGGGGATTGATCACCAGCCGTCGGGGAAGTGGAAGCTATGTCGCGGTGGACGCGGGATCGGCGGCCCTGTCCGCGTCGGTCGGGGTTTACGCCGCCCTGCGGCGCGATGCGGACACCTATCGGCAACTGATGATGTTGCGCATGTTCGTCGAGTGCGAATGCATCGGGGTGTTGGCCGAGAAAAACCGGTGGCGTTCGCGGGAGCGTTTGCGCGCGGCCCTGGCCGGCATGGCCGGAAAAAGAGCCAGTCTGGCGGCTTTCGGCAAAGCGGATCTGGCGTTTCATCTCACGCTGGTCGAGGAGTCCGGATACAAGCTTTACGCCTCCCTGCTGCGAGGCCTGCTCCGGGGCATCGGAGGCAAGTATGCGCGCGAAACGTATGTGGAACGTTCTTTTGTCGATACGGTTTTGGCCGAGCACCGCGCCATCTGTGAAGCACTGGACCTCGGGAGGGCCGGAGGTGCCCGTCGGGCGCTGCAACGGCATTTGCATCATTCGCTGCCGCGGACTTACGGATTTGTCCCCGATGCCGGAACGACAGGGTGGCCGCAAGATTTCTTCTTGAACACGATTTGCAGCCGCCCCCAGTTGTCCATAACGACTATGGAATCTGCGTGCGCAAGTGTTTTGCCGCCACTTCATGCCCCCGGGAGGGTTGGGCTCCGGGGTTTCCATCATGCCGGTGCTCTCGGTCGCCGACGTCATCGCGCGCAGTCGTTCGGCCTTCCATTAATTCGCAGGCACAGCCGGATGCAATTTCAAGTTCGATCAACCGGTTTTCCGTTATACGCGCTTCCGTGCCAGGCCTGTGAATTCTGGCCTGCGGCCAAGGATTGAGGATGCGCGCAACACCTCCGGTTTCCGTATAAATGCGGACTTCCTCCACAGCATTGTTCCTGCGCGTTGCCGAAACGAGAAATCCCCCGACGGCCCGCAGATTC
>LIBO01000367.1 GCA_001438005.1 Verrucomicrobia subdivision 6 bacterium BACL9 MAG-120507-bin52
CCTCATCTTAATCTTTCAACCTAACGCCAATCTTCCATACTCGATTCATGCTCGACGGCCTCAAAATCCTTCCCCTCACGCAACACTGCGATGATCGCGGCCGCGTCATGGAGATCCTTCGGAAGGACGACCCCCACTTCGTCGGCTTTGGCCAAGCCTACTTCAGCTCCATCTACCCCGGCGTCATCAAAGCCTGGCACGCCCACGAAAAACAGACCGACTGCCTGTCGATCATTCACGGCATGGCCAAAATCGGCTTCTACGATTCCCGCCCCAAAAGCCCCACCCACGGGAAAACCCACCGCATCGTCGTCGGCGAACATCATCGGGTCCTCATCCATATCCCGCCCGGAATCTTTCACGGATTCAAAGCCATCTCCCCCAACGAAGTCCTCCTCATCAACCTCCCCTCCGAGCCCTACAATCGCAAAAATCCCGACGAAGTCCGCCGCCCTTGGAACGATCCCGCTATCGGTTTTAATTGGGACACCGAATTCCGCTAGTCAAACCCTGCGCAGCTTAGCGAGCCTGCCGAGACTGAGCGTAGCAGGGCCACCAGTCTCATCCCTATCCCGTACCCGCCCCGACTCGGTCGGGGCCTTATTCCGCTTGCCGTACTTCCCCGCTTTTTTAACCTTACGGTATGCAATCCACTTCAATCGAGCCCCTCCACCCCGTTCAGCTCGAAGCACTCCGCCGAATGACCCCAGCAGAAAAATGGAACCTTTGCCTCAGCCTCCTTAACACCGCCACTGCCGTCCGCACCTCCTCTCTTCAACAACAACACCCCGATTGGAACCCGACCCAGATTTCGCAGGAGATCGCCGCCGAACGCCTCCGTGCCCGAGATTGATCTCCTCTCCCTTTTTGTTCGGCCTCTTCACCAGGCCAATCTGTCCTATCTTATCGTCGGCTCCGTGGGCTCAATATACTACGGGGAACCTCGCCTCACCCTCGACGTCGATTTCGCTGTAGCCTTCTCCGATCGGGACCTCCAGAAACTCCCTGAACTTTTCTCGGAAAAAGATTTTTACCTCCCCCCAATCGAAACCCTTCTCGAGGAATCATCCCGCCCGCGGGGACACTGGAATATCATCCATTCCGCATCTGGTTTAAAAGCAGACTTCTATCCCTGTTCCCAAGACCCTTTTTTCAAATGGGCGTGGCAAAATCGTCGGACCACCGCGCTGCCTCAAGGGGAAGTTTTCTTTGCACCAGCAGAGTACATCCTGGTTTGGAAAGTCATCTGGTACTCCGAAGGCGGTAGCGACAAGCACGTGCGCGATATTTCTCGCATGTTGCAACTCTCCCCCCAGCAGATCGATCTC
>LIBO01000368.1 GCA_001438005.1 Verrucomicrobia subdivision 6 bacterium BACL9 MAG-120507-bin52
ACCGCCCGCGTGATCGCGTTCTCTAATTCCCTGACATTCCCCGGCCAACGCCAACTCTGCAGGGCCTTTTTGCTGGCCGTGGAAAACTTGAGCCCCCGATCTTTGCCCGCTCGGTTTAAGAAATGCTCCGCCAACGGAAAAACATCCTCCAACCTCTCGCGTAGCGGCGGAAGTTGGATCTGCACCACGTGAATCCGATAGTAAAGATCCTCCCGAAAGGTCTTCTCCTTCACCATCGCCATCAGATCTTTGTTCGTAGCCGCAATCACCCTCACTTTGGTCCGCAGAGTCTGGTCGCCCCCCAATCTCTGAAACTCCCCATTTTGCAGAACCCGCAGAAGCTTGGCCTGCAAAGCCAGCGGCATATCCCCGATCTCATCCAAAAAAATGGTTCCCCCGTCCGCCCGCTCAAACTTGCCGATCCTTTGGGTCAATGCCCCCGTAAAGGCACCCCGTTCGTGTCCAAATAGCTCACTCTCCAGCAAGGTGTCCGGAATGGCCGCGCAGTTAATTGCCACATAGGGCCGAGCGGCCAGCGGACTGTTGGCATAGATCGCCCGAGCCACCAACTCCTTCCCCGTACCACTCTCCCCCAAAAGAAGCACCGATGCCTCGGACCGCGCCACCTGCCCCACCAATTTATAAATCTTTTGCATCGCCGGGGAGGTCCCAATCAACCCAGGGGCCTTTTCATCTGGCGCATGCTTCCCTTCGGTTGGCACCAGCTCACGCATCGAAGCCGCCGTCTGCAACGCCCTCCGTAGGATGGACAGCAGCTCCGGCACATCAAACGGCTTCAAAATATAATCAAACGCCCCCAATTTCATCGCCTCAATCGCGGTTTGCGCCGTGCCATGCGCCGTCATCACGATGACCAACTGCCGCGGATTCTCCTTTCGAATTTGCCGAAAAATCTCGATCCCATGCTCCGCCCCAATTCTCACATCCAGTAAAACCAGATCGTAGGCTTCCTTTTTCAGTCTTTTCAGACCTTCCAACCCACTCGTCACCCCCACCACCTCCACCGGCTCGTCCGCCAATACCCTCTGAAAGGAATACACCACATCCGCCTCATCATCCACAATCAGAATCCGTTGCGCGGCGGAGGAGCTCTTTTTAGGACTCATCCACCCCTCCATGAATTTTTATCGATTAGCATCACTCGACTCTCATCCTATCCCTCCCCTCTCCTTCTCACAAGTTGAGCGTTGAGTGCCCTTCCCCTCCTACCCTACTCTTCGCCGTGCCTTTTCCTTTTTTCCGAACTCTTGCTTTCACCCTTGTCCTCTCTTTGACCTCCTGTCGCTCCACCCCTCCCGCCCTCC
>LIBO01000369.1 GCA_001438005.1 Verrucomicrobia subdivision 6 bacterium BACL9 MAG-120507-bin52
TACCTCTGACCCTTCCCCCGTCCCGGGTCCTGTCTCCACCCAAGCAACTATGTGAATAACTTCACTATAAGTTGAGTCCTTTTCTTTGTCGGCACTACATATTGTGCCCAATCTTACACATCTAGATGAGAGCTTCGACCCCATCCACCCTGCTACTCTCGGCGTCGCTAATTATGTTTAACCTCTTTTCTAGTCAAACTCTTCATGCCCAAAGACTCACTCTCCCAGAGCTAACTCCGACCTCCTCTTCCACCGCTCCTACCCCCTCGACTCCATCACCGCAGACCATTACCGCGTCAACCTCCTCCCAAGAAGATCAAGTTTTAAAAACCTATCCCGATGGAACCAAGCGCGTCGTCCCTCTCAGCTCACTGAATTTCCGTGACGATGGAGAAAGCTTTGGCGGCCCTCCGCAACTTTCCGTCATTCCCAACTCCGCCATCCCCACCCCCCCTGCATCCCCCAAACTTTCGATTGCCCCAATTGGCGATGCGACAACACCTGCCACCGCCCCGGTGCCACTTCCCGCTGCTGCCGACAGCGCCGTCCAAATTCCTATGGCGACCCCAGACCCCATGGGTGGTTCCGCTCCAGTTGATCCACTATCCGGTGCCCCAACCACACCAACTCCACTTCAAACCGTCTCAGGCAAACCTGCACCTCTCTCCGATGGCGGTGTCAGCACCGCAGACCTTGGCACCTATGACGACTTCTTTATCAACACCTCCGTTGGTGGCTCGATTCAAGGCCAACTCACCGCCCGCCGCGTGTTCAACGGAAACAACATGCAGGCTTACCCTTATGATGTTCCGAACTCAGATGCATTCATATCAGCTGAAAATTTTACTTTTGAACCCGGCTTTAGGTTCGACGTTGAATTTGGCTACAATATTTACGACTGGCTTGGGGTCAGCCTTCAAAGTGGCGTCATCTATAACGCCCTCGATCAATATAACTTGTCTGTCGCGACCGCAGGCACCATTTACGGCCAAACTTTCGCCGCCGGTTCCTACCAACTTCCTGCCGACGGTGAGCTGCTCCAAGTTCCCATTCAGATCGACGGTATTTTACGATGGCCCGGAAAAACCCCTTTCAAGCCCTTCATCGGGGGAGGTGTTGGTGCGATTTGGCAACAATTAGACGTAAACAACTTCACCTTTGGTACGACGAACATCCAAGCCAACTACTGCCGTAGCGCCTTCCAATTTGGCTACAACGCTCAGATAGGCGCCAACTACACCGTGGCCCCAGGGGTCGACTTTTACGGAGTCTTCAAACTGCTCGGTGCCTTCACCCCCCGAATCGGTAACTACGA
>LIBO01000370.1 GCA_001438005.1 Verrucomicrobia subdivision 6 bacterium BACL9 MAG-120507-bin52
TCAGAGAGAACTTTTCCTCCCTTGGAGCCCGCTTGAAGCGAGTGAACCTTGCCTCCACTGCACCAAACGGCGAGAGCATGGGTCAATTCATGCCCTAGCACATAGATTCCACTGGGTCGTGGCAGAGAAAAAAAAGCGATGCAGGCCACGAGAAATCCTCCTCCCATGGCAACCCCTTCAGCCCAAGGAAAGCCTGAGTGGTGGGTGACCGATCGCAAAAGCTTGCCGAGATAAATGATGGTCGCGGCCAGACCTGGCCAGAGCAGCAGGGAGAGAGTAAAGCGAAGGAAGTTCATGGATTGACGAGGGGGAGGGGTCTGAGGCAGTGTTTCACCTTATGGCCAACACTGCTTCTGCTGCCAAACAAGCCCGTGGGGCTCTGCGACGTCGTGCGGTGAATCGTCTTCTTTTGGATCAAGCCCGCAACTCGCAAAAAAAGCTGGTGGCCCTGATTGCCGCTGGAAAAAAAGAGGAAGCCGGAAAGCTCTTTCCAGAACTGCAGCGTCGTTTGGATCGGGCGGCGAAGGGGCATGCCATTCATCGCAACCGCTCCGCTCGGATTAAATCCCGCATCGCTCACAAGCTTCGCTAATTTCACTCCACCCCGCTGATCAGCTGGGCAGTTCTCATCCACGTATCTGGCCCAAAGAACCCTCGCCCATTGGCCACGACTCGTTCCGCCTCCCGCTGCGAACCCCACAAGCCAAAGACAGTAGAGCCACTTCCACTCATCCGAGCAGCCAACACACCTGGTTGTTGGCTGATCCACTCTCTCGCAGTCCGAATCCAGAGAAACTTAGATTCCACCGCTCCCTCCAGATCGTTTCGAGGGCGAAGGGTGAGTTTTTTTCCGCCCTGGAGATCGAGGGTGAGGGGCGCTCCCTCGGTGCCCACCAACGGAGTCTTGGCATAAGCGGAGTACGCCTCCGCCGTGGAGGAAGAAAATCCGGGATGAATGAGCACCGCCCAAGGAAGATTTTCGCACTGCACGGGACGAAGGATTTCGCCACGTCCACTAGCATGAGCCGCATGAGGTTGAAGAAAAAAAGGGACATCGCTGCCAAGGTTTGTTCCTAAGGAAGCCAGTTCGGCATCGGAGCAGGGAATGGACCACAGCTTTCGAAGTAGCCGTAGGGTGGAGGCGGCATCGCTACTCCCACCGCCCAGACCCGCTCCTTGAGGAATGACCTTTTCGAGTGTGAGTCGAACCCCAGACGAAGTTTTGCCCAATTGTTGCAGCGCATGAGCAGCGCGTAGCACCAGATTGTCCGGTCCGGCCGAGAGTTGACCGTCTCCAATAATCGACAAGG
>LIBO01000371.1 GCA_001438005.1 Verrucomicrobia subdivision 6 bacterium BACL9 MAG-120507-bin52
CACCGCTCGGGGATCCTGCTTCCATGTCCCCGCCGTATTGCCTGCCCACCGGAGAAAATATTTGTACTCCTGCCCCGGTCGAGCCCCCGAGTTGGTCACCGACCAATACCCCGTTGTACTGTCCTTCGTCATGGCAGTCTCACCCCAACTATTGAACTCTCCCCGCACCGCGACGCTGGTGGCGTTGGGAGCCCAGACCCGAAACGTGACTCCTGTCACACTAGTACCGTTTTTGTTAACGATTGCCCCTAATGGCTCCCCCTCGCCGTAGCAGAATGTTTTTTCTCCAATACAAGCCAAAGCCAAAAACAAAATGAGCCGAAAAGATCTACTTAAGTATATGATTTGTAGCACCTTGATTTAATCTTAGCCTCAACTGAAAAAAAATCTATAGGCCAAAAATTGAACAGTTCTTCTATTTCACTAATAAAACCCTAAATCTCTCTGGCACAGTCACGCCCGCCTCCCAATCGTTTCCACGAAAGGGCACCTTAACGCGCTCCGCATGCAAAAACATACCTTGCTGACCCGTACTTTTGGCCAAGACTCTATTTTTCTCAAAATCCCCATACGTCCGATCCCCCACAATCGGCAAATTTCTTTGCGAGCACTGAATTCGCAGTTGATGCGTTCTCCCCGTCTTCGGTTCCAACTCCAATAAACTCATCGCTCCCGCCACTCCTTTCCCCCTACCCCTCTCCTTCATCACCGCCTCCGCCCAAGAACCGTTTCCAGGCCGCGCCCGAACTCTCCCTTTCTCTTTGATCACCTCAATCCGATCCTTCCACACCGCGTTCACCCTCTCCGGCCATCCGAAAACAACCGCCACATACCTCTTTCTCACCTGATGCTGCGCAAAGGCATACTTCACCTCAGCGGCCGTTTGCTCCTCTCGGGCCACCAAAATAACCCCAGATGTCCCACCATCGAGCCGATGCAGAAGCCACACCTTGCCCCCACCTTTATCCGGCGGAAGATGGTAGGCTTCATCCCGTAACGAGTAGCTGCAGGTAAAAAGCGCTTGGGCATCTTTTCCACCCTCTTTGGGTTGCGACCGAACTCCGCTTGGTTTACTCAGCGCATAAAGACCCGCCGGCCCTTCCTTTACAATCTCCACCCCTGGGCCCAAAGGCCACTGACCCGATGGCTTATTTTCCTCCAACATCTTCGGTCGCTCTCTGTTTTTTAAAAAAATCCCTCAGCAGATCCCGACACTCCTCCCCCTTCACCCCACCTCGTATCTCGCACTTGTGATTGAGGCCCTCAAACTGAAGCAAATTCAGAGCGCCCCCCGCCGCCCCCCCCTT
>LIBO01000372.1 GCA_001438005.1 Verrucomicrobia subdivision 6 bacterium BACL9 MAG-120507-bin52
GGCGAAGAGCACATCAGGGTGCAACGAGGGAACCTTTCGAAAAAACAGGTTGAGAATCTGGGATGATCGACTTAATTGATAGTATGTTGCGAATCTACTCATTGGTGTGGCTCGTTCTGGGGATGATGCCCACCTTTGGAGCTGAGGCCCTCACGGCGAACTACTATCAGACGGATCCTCAGTCGCATTTGGGGAAAGAGGTGAGGTTGCGAGTCAGGAAACTCGTGCCGCAATCAAAATTTACCGTGGCGGATCCGGAATTTGTCTGGATGGAGGCGACGACGGGGTCTGCCAAAAAAGAGGAGGGAAAAATATTTTTGCGGGTACCCAAAGAGCAGAGTGCTCTCCTCAGCAAGATGGTAGATGGTGTAGGGAAAAGTGGTGCGGGAAAGTTGGTGACGGGGAGATTTCACAATCAGGAGAACGGCGCAATTTTGCCCGAGGCCATTGCCAAAGAGGTGCCTTTTTATATTCAGGTCGGAGAGAAGGGAAAAAGTAAAAACTCGGAAAAATCACTCGGGAGTATGGAGACGGCGTCTGGCAGCCTGGTCGTAGCGCCCCCCGCTCGGAGTGCGCCTTCAGTCCCGGCTGCAACCGTCGCTCTGGCTCGTCCAAAGACGGCGGTGGCGGCGCGGCCGATGGTGATGGGGCCGTGTTTCGTGCTTTGCCGTCCGGCGATGGGTCAGCCGATTGAGGTGCGCACCGCGCAAACGGCGGCCAACAAAGAGGGGGTTTGGGAGGTGGTCGGAATGGATGGCAAGCTAGCGCTTTTAGGGAGGAATCTGGTGGAGGGGATTTTGCCTATCGCAAGTGAAAAAGATCCCGCGTCAGTCGAACAGGCGGGGAGTGCCTTGGAGAAATACGCGGAGATGGAAAAGAGGAATCCGGAAACCGTAAATTTATTGGCCGGAGAGAAGGGGCGCTGGGAAAAACTTTCCCAGCTAACTGTCGCCTCAACTGGAAGTCCGGAAATTCCGGCGTTGGAGGATGTGGATACGGCGGCGGGGGTAGAGGAGCCAGTGGCGAACTTTTCTCCTTGGCTTTATGCCGGATTAGGCGTGGCTGGAGTTTTCATGGGGGGATGGTTTTGGCGTGCAAGGGTTGGCCGAATTCGTGGGTGATGGGGTTAGGTTGGATTTCGCGTCCGCTTCGAGCTCGATCCAGCTACTAAAGCTGATACGCTTTAGGAAATGGAATTCAGCTTTGTTGTTCTAAAGATTCTTGTGTCCGCAGCGATCATTGCCGGGATCTCATGGTATGCCGGCAAGAATCCTTCCCTCGCCGGATTCCTGATTGCTCTTCCGAT
>LIBO01000373.1 GCA_001438005.1 Verrucomicrobia subdivision 6 bacterium BACL9 MAG-120507-bin52
CTCTGCACGATGGCCTGACCGTCAAGGAAGAGGCCGCCGCGCGGTTCGACCTGGGCCTCCTTGATCTTCCCACCAAAGCCCGCGTGGAAGACTCCTTCTGGCATCTCATCTCCAAGATCTCTGGTCTTTACCAAAATGGTCGCCCCCCACCCGAAGAAATACGAAAACTTCAGGAGCAGCTCGGCTGCCAATACCTCTGTAACTTTAGTGTCTTTCAATCGCTCATCGACCACTGGGCCCTCAAACAGCTCTTCCCGATCGTTCCTATCCATCGCCTCCATGAAGCCCCGACCGAGCACGGGCGTCTGGTCGATATCACCTGCGACTCGGATGGTAAAATCGATCACTTCGTCGATGGCACCGGCACTCGCTCCAGCCTTCCCCTTCACACCCTCAACGGTCAACCCTACCTCCTCGGCTTTTTCCTTCTCGGTGCCTACCAAGATGTCATGGGAGACCTGCACAACCTCTTCGGATCCGTGAACGAGGCCCACGTCTACTTGGATCCCGATGAACCGGACGGCTTTTACATCGAGGAAACGATCCCCGGCTTCTCCATTGGCAGGGTCTTGGGCAACGTGCAGTACGAGACCTCCCAACTTTCCCGTATGATCAAATCCCAAATCGATGATGCGATCAAACAGGACAAAATGAAGGCGACGGAGGGCATGGACTTACTGGAAAATTACGAAAAAGGGCTCTCCCACCCGACTTACCTCAGCCTCGAAACAGCCTAAAACACCCCCTTTTACGATTGGCAAGCCCTTGGGGCTAAGCTAGGTTTGAAATTTCATGGCAAAGAAGTCGAAATCGAAAAAAGCCACAAAATCCTCTTCCAAGAAGGCCTCAAAGAAGAAGGTTCAGTCGCGTTCATCCCCGAAAAATAAGAAAAATAGCCCCGCCGCTAAGGTAGTGGCTCCAAAAAAGCCCTCTGGACCCCCTTTCCCGATCAAAACACCCGCGAACTTTCTCCGCCCTCTAGAGGAAAATCTGAAGCCAGCCAAACCCCCAAAATTTTCCCCTGCCTTCCTTGAGCGGCAAAAAATCAAACTTTCCGAGCTCAGGGATCATATCGTTGATCAAATGCAGGGCGTCACCAAAGACAGCCTTCGCGAAAGGGGCGAAGGAGGGGGCTCGGCCTTCGGCATGCACCAAGCGGATGCCGGTAGCGACGCCTATGAAAAAGATTTTGCCCTCAGCCTTCTCAGCCAAGAGCAAGACGCACTTTATGAGATCGAGTCAGCTCTGAAACGCATTCAAGCCCACGTCTACGGGGTTTGTGAAATGTCGGGCCAGCCCATCCCC
>LIBO01000374.1 GCA_001438005.1 Verrucomicrobia subdivision 6 bacterium BACL9 MAG-120507-bin52
CCCTGCACGATGGCCTGACCGTCAAAGAAGAGGCCGCCGCGCGGTTCGACCTGGGCCTCCTCGATCTTCCCACCAAAGCCCGCGTGGAAGACTCCTTCTGGCATCTCATCTCCAAGATCTCTGGTCTTTACCAAAATGGTCGCCCCCCACCCGAAGAAATACGAAAACTTCAGGAGCAGCTCGGCTGCCAATACCTCTGTAACTTTAGTGTCTTTCAATCGCTCATCGACCACTGGGCCCTCAAACAGCTCTTCCCGATCGTTCCTATCCATCGCCTCCATGAAGCCCCGACCGAGCACGGGCGTCTGGTCGATATCACCTGCGACTCGGATGGTAAAATCGACCACTTCGTCGATGGCACCGGCACTCGCTCCAGCCTTCCCCTTCACACCCTCAACGGTCAACCCTACCTCCTCGGCTTTTTCCTTCTCGGTGCCTACCAAGATGTCATGGGAGACCTGCACAACCTCTTCGGATCCGTGAACGAGGCCCACGTCTACTTGGATCCCGATGAACCGGACGGCTTTTACATCGAGGAAACGATCCCCGGCTTCTCCATTGGCAGGGTCTTGGGCAACGTGCAGTACGAGACCTCCCAACTTTCCCGTATGATCAAATCCCAAATCGATGATGCGATCAAACAGGATAAAATGAAGGCAACCGAAGGCATGGATCTTTTGGAAAATTACGAAAAAGGGCTCTCCCACCCGACTTACCTCAGCCTCGAAACAGCCTAAAACACCCCCTTTTACGATTGGCAAGCCCTTGGGGCTAAGCTAGGTTTGAAATTTCATGGCAAAGAAGTCGAAATCGAAAAAAGCCACAAAATCCTCTTCCAAGAAGGCCTCAAAGAAGAAGGTTCAGTCGCGTTCATCCCCGAAAAATAAGAAAAATAGCCCCGCCGCTAAGGTAGTGGCTCCAAAAAAGCCCTCTGGACCCCCTTTCCCGATCAAAACACCCGCGAACTTTCTCCGCCCTCTAGAGGAAAATCTGAAGCCAGCCAAACCCCCAAAATTTTCCCCTGCCTTCCTTGAGCGGCAAAAAATCAAACTTTCCGAGCTCAGGGATCATATCGTTGATCAAATGCAGGGCGTCACCAAAGACAGCCTTCGCGAAAGGGGCGAAGGAGGGGGCTCGGCCTTCGGCATGCACCAAGCGGATGCCGGTAGCGACGCCTATGAAAAAGATTTTGCCCTCAGCCTTCTCAGCCAAGAGCAAGACGCACTTTATGAGATCGAGTCAGCTCTGAAACGCATTCAAGCCCACGTCTACGGGGTTTGTGAAATGTCGGGCCAGCCCATCCCT
>LIBO01000375.1 GCA_001438005.1 Verrucomicrobia subdivision 6 bacterium BACL9 MAG-120507-bin52
CGCAGGGGAAGTGGCTAAATTAATGGCGGAGTCTGGCTTAGTGGTAATCGGCTCTCTTATTTCCCCCTTGCGAAAGGAAAGAGAGGCGGTGCGCGCCTCCTGCCACAACGCAGGGCTCAACTTTTCTGAGATCTATATCAGTGCCTCGATTGCCGATTGCGAGAAACGCGATCCACGAGGGCTCTATCGAAAAGCTCGGAAAGGTGAAATTCAGGGGTTTACGGGGATCGATTCTCCGTATGAGATTCCGGAGAAGGCAGACCTGATTTTAGAGACGGCCAAAGAGAGTGTGGAGGAGTCGGTCGGACGACTTTTAAGCCACGTCTTGAGCTTGGTTGGATTAAAAGACAAGGACCAGGAAGGGGCGACGGGTCCAGGCGGGCAGATTTAGGAATGTGTGCGCGGCAAAAAATTCCACTGTCCATTTTTCCACGTTGCCGTGCCTGCGCTGGCACGATGGAGACGGTCACGCAGGGCGAGGGCCCAAGGAGAGTCTGGAACGGGATCGATTAAGATAGCCGAGGAAGCAGCCTGATCCGCCTCCCGCAGAACTCGGTAAAGATTTTGCGCAGCGGTGGAGTGCTTTCCGTCGGGACAGAGGAGGTGGACCTGTGCCTCAGGGGAAGTGGGGCAGTTTTGGTAGAGGATGAACTGGTAAGGGGAGGCGAAGGATTTGATTGGAGCAGTACATAAGTAAAGGGGAGTTTGGGGGGCATAGTGGTTTTCCAGCATTCCGGGTGAGGGCATGCCGCTCTTGGGGTCCTTCTGTTTGGATTGAAGCCATACTTCCGTGTGAGTTATTTCAGAAATCATCTCGGGCGTGATTGACCCTGGGCGAAGGATTGTGGGTAGATTCGATAGAAGTGAGAGCACCGTTGATTCAATCCCATGGGAGCAAGGTCCACCATCCAGAATCAGGGGGATTTTGCCCTCGAGTTCTTGCAAGACGGCAGAGGCATCGGTTGGGCTAATTCGACCAAAACGGTTTGCGCTCGGGGCGGCGAGGGGTTCACCTAGCTCCTCCAGAAGTTTCTGTGCCGCAGGGTGCGCCGAGACGCGCAAAGCAACGGTATCCATCCCTGCGGTTACCTCAAGGGGTACGCGGTCTCCTTTTGGCACAACCATCGTGAGCGGGCCTGGCCAGAATTTTTTGGCTAATTCGGTGGCGAAGGAGGGGAGGGGATCCGCTATCCAGTGATGAGCTACGGCCCGGTTTAGTTCAGTTGAAGGCAGATGAAGGATTAGAGGATCGGAGGAAGGTCGCCCTTTCGCGTAAAAGATTTTCTGCACAGCATCCG
>LIBO01000376.1 GCA_001438005.1 Verrucomicrobia subdivision 6 bacterium BACL9 MAG-120507-bin52
CGGTATCTACTTGGCCTCTTTGGTCGGCCTTCTCATGACCTTCGTGGTTTTGCTCATCACGAACTACTACACCTCCACCCACTACTCCCCCGTTCGTAATATCGCCAAAGCCTCCGAAACCGGCCACGCCACCAACATCATCGCGGGTCTCGCCATTGGCTCTCACGCCACCGCCCTCCCCGTCGGTTTCATCGGAATCGCTATTCTCCTCAGCTACCACTTTGCCGGTCTCTACGGCATTGCCATCGCTGTCATGGCCATGCTCTCCATGGCCGGAATCGTCATCTCACTCGATGCCTTTGGCCCCATCACCGATAACGCGGGCGGCATTGCCGTTATGTCCGGTATGCCCAAATCAATTCGGGAACGAACCGATGAGCTCGATGCGGTCGGGAACACCATGAAAGCTGTGACCAAAGGATACGCCATCGCCTCCGCCGGCCTCGCTTCTCTCGTACTTTTCGGCACCTACGTCCAGGAGCTTAAGGTCCACTTCGCCGCTCTTGGAACCGCCATGCCCAGCTTGGAGTTCTCTCTCACCGAGCCCAAGGTCATCATCGGCCTCTTCATCGGCGGTCTTCTTCCTTTCGTCTTCACCGCCCGCTCGATGGACGCCGTCGGCGTGGCTGCTGGCGCCGTTGTGCGTGAGGTCCGCCGCCAACTGGCCGCCAAGCCCGGCATTCTCTTGGGCACAGACAAGCCCGACTACGGAACCTGCGTCGATATCGTCACCAAGGCCGCCCTTCGCCAGATGATCATCCCCGCACTTCTCCCCATCGTCTTCGTCGTTGGAGTCGCCGCTATTCCAGGCCTCGGACCCGTTGTCCTCGGCGGGGTGCTCGTCGGCACCATCGTTACCGGCCTTTTTGTCGCCATCGCCATGACCTCCTCCGGTGGCGCTTGGGATAATGCCAAAAAATATATCGAAGAAGGAAATTATGGGGGCAAGGGTTCCCCCGCCCATGCCGCCGCCGTCACGGGAGATACGGTCGGCGATCCTTACAAAGATACCGCCGGCCCTGCGATCAATCCGATGATCAAAGTCGTCAATATCGTCGCCATCCTCATCATCCCCATTTTCTTTTAAGCCACCGATCCCACGGTCTCCTCCGTAATCGGCGGCACTTTCCTGCCGGTCAAAACTCGCCCAACCACATGGGCGCACGCCGCTAATACCAGCACCACCAACAGGAGAAAGAATCCCGTTATCCCCGCATTCACCCCCTGCGCCGCGGCCAACTTCGTCTGCCCCAAATCCGCTGCCCTCTGCATTCCCGCCAGAAATCCCAATCGCGGGT
>LIBO01000377.1 GCA_001438005.1 Verrucomicrobia subdivision 6 bacterium BACL9 MAG-120507-bin52
CGGTGATACAGACCAGTCCCTCCCACCCACAGCGCGTGAACTTTTCTCTGCTGCAGATCCAAACCAACCCGCTCCGCCTCTTTGGCGTACTGAGCCGATGAAAACTCCTCCGCCGGGTCGACCAGGTCGATCAGATGGTGCCGAATCTTCTGCCGCTCCTCCAAAGTCGGTTTTCCCGTGCCAATATCCAATCCACGATAAATCTGAAAGGCATCGACCGAAACAATTTCCGCCCCCACCTGCTGGGCCACCGCCATCGCTAATCGCGATTTTCCCACCGCCGTGGGGCCAAGAAGGAAAATCGCCCCCAGATCTAACTCCAATCTCCCGCTCCGGTCGCTCCTTTGACCCGCCAGACATTGACCAACTCTTTGGAGAGCTCATTCAAAAAACGCGACGGGCTCTGCCACGCATCCCCCCCCCTTCCCATCCGTAATCTTGGGTGGGTCAAATAAAGCTCATCCTTGGCTCTTGTCGCCGCCACATAAAATAGCCGACGCTCCTCCTCTTCCCCTTCCGGCGTCTCCATCGATCGACTCGATGGGAACATCCCCTCACACAACATAATGATAAATACCGTTCCATACTCCAGCCCCTTGGCTTGATGAATCGTACTCAACTTCACCGCCTCTCCCCCCTCGTCCCGCGACCTCTGCGCCACCTCCGCCTCCGTATTTCCCAGCAGGGCCAGCTGTCCCAAAAACTCCGCCATGTCGGTGTAGCCCGAAGCGTAATCTTCCAACTGCCGCAAATCATCCAACCGATTGGCCGCATTGGCATACTTCGCTTTCACATAATCTCCATAACTTCCCTCCACCACAATCTTCACCTGTTCCGATGGCTCCTTGCCTCTCAATTGAAGCAACGTCTGCACCATCTGACTCCACCCCTTCGCTCCCTTCTCCGGCACTTTCAGCTGACCCAACCCTTTCCCCGCCTGCACCTCCTGCCACATCTTCGTCGCCGATCTCGGCCCCACCCCCGGCAGCAACTTGGCCATCCGATGAAACGCCACCTCATCCCTCGGATTCAAAGATAACCGCAAATGTGCCGAAACATCCTTGATGTGGGCCTGCTCAAAGAATCGGAGCCCCGAGGTAATTGTGTAGGGAATATTCCTGCGCGTGAGTTCCAACTGCATCTCCATCGCGTGAAAGTGCGCCCGGTACAGAATCGCTATATCGGAAAGACTCGCCCCCTCCTCATGGAGCTCCAAAATCCGCTGGGCCACAAAAGTGGCCTGTTGGCCACCATCCTCTAAAGTCACCAGCGCCGGCTTCACCCCAGCCTCCC
>LIBO01000378.1 GCA_001438005.1 Verrucomicrobia subdivision 6 bacterium BACL9 MAG-120507-bin52
TTTCGTGGATGCGGTGAAGGAGAGCCGCTTCAGCTGCACATTTCGACGAACCAACTCCTCCAATCCAGGCTCATAGATGGGAATTTTGCCCGCCCGTAGCTCCTGCACTTTGCCATCGTTATTATCCACGCAGATCACGTTATGACCCGCCTCGGCCAAGCAGGTTCCCGTGACCAACCCCACGTAGCCCGAACCGATGATGGAAAGTTTCATGAATTCAGAATTTATATGCTGCGCGTCTAACTTGAGGCAGCTTAATTTTGGTCACGATAACCGCCGCCCATATTTTGCTGATAGCCACCAACACCTACCCCCGAGCTGGTGGGATTTTGATTGAACCCCAAAGGCATTTCCGGAAACGCTTTTAAAGTAAGTGTGGCCAAGGCAATCGTTTCCGATGGCGCTCCTATGTTATTCCTCTGCCCCACGGAAACCCCAAGAATCCATGCGCCAATATCCCGACAAAGCCCAAAATTGACTCCTTGCACCAGTCCAGGATTGAGCGAGTAGGTAACTCCTCCGTTCACGAGCCAGCTTTCATTCAGCCGGTAATGAGCCGTGGCGTTCACTAAACTTGTCTGAGTGTTAGTTAAAACTTGGTTATTCAGAGCGTCTAAATAGGAAAAGCTCTCGAGGTAGGAATAACTGCCGTACAGATCGAGGGCAGGGCAAATTTGCCAGCGGCTGCCCAAGTTGAGCGAGTTAAATCCGTTCCCGCTTATCGCCGTGCTCGCTCCGACTGTTCCGGACCACCAGGGCACCGGCATCACATTCAGAACATTATACAATTGAGGCAAGGAAGAGGGGACTGTCTCCGGAACCTGTACACTTTGAAAATTCAAGCTGGTCAGCTCAGGGCGAATCGGCTGGTAATCGGTATAAATCTTCCAATTGGCCAGCTCGTAAGGGGCGCCATCCCGCTTCGTCATCATGCGATTCATCATTCCCGGACGCACAATGAGCAGTTTATCAATCGAGTCGATTGAATTATAGAGCGAAGAATTCAAGGGCTGAGCCTCGGTTGTGTTTACCCGATTATCAAAACCCGCAAACTCGTTGGGACGCACATTCGGTTGGGGAATATAGGCAGCTTGAACAAATGGCTCGAAAACGTGTCGAATGCCATCAATCGCCCATGCCTTGTTTTTTACATCATTCCAAGTGGCGTACGCTTTGGTTGAGGCATCAATTCCAAAATTGAAAACGTAACGAAAGAGAGAAGTATCCGCTAAAGGGGCATCGTTCCCAATGTTGTAGCCTGCTCCACCAGCCGTGTTTTGGACGGCCCC
>LIBO01000379.1 GCA_001438005.1 Verrucomicrobia subdivision 6 bacterium BACL9 MAG-120507-bin52
CCCGCTTTTTACGGACTTTCCCCGCTGTTCAGCAATTCATCGCCACCTATCCGGGCACTGGATCGTTTGCTCCTCCTCTTCCCGACGGTTTTCCCCTATGGCTTCGCACCTGCCACTGGATTAACTTTTTTCTCCTCCTCTTTATGATCCGATCGGGGATCCAAATCCTCGCCGATCACCCCCGCCTCTACCTCAACCCCCACTGCACCCCTGGTTCGGAATGGTTGCGTCTTCTCGGCCCCGCTCCTCTGGATCGGGAATACCACGCCAAAGAGGATACTGTTTCCCTTCCGGGATGGCTCGGGCTACCGGGAATTCGTCACTCCATCGGTCTCGCCCGATGGTGGCACTTTGTTTTTGATACACTCTGGCTCGCGAACGGTATTCTTGTGTACGTACTGCTTTTCTCCACAGGTCAGTGGCGGCGCATCGTTCCCGTCTCATTGGATGTCATTCCTCATACCCTCTCCACCGCCCTCCAGTATCTCTCCCTTGATTTCCCTCCACCCAGCGGTTGGCTGCAGTACAACGGTCTCCAACTCCTTGCCTACTTTACCACCGTTTTTATTGCCTCCCCTTTGGCGCTTATCACCGGGGTGATGCAGTCCCCCGCCATCGCCGCTCGCCTTCATCTCGCCACAGGTTTTCTTAACCGCCAAGTTGGCCGATCTCTTCACTTCCTCGTGCTCGGCTACTTCCTTCTTTTTATCATCGGCCATGTGGTGATGGTTTTTGCCACGGACGCACTCAATAACCTCAATCACATGACTCTAGGAACGAACGATCGCTCTTGGGCTGGTTTTCTTGTCTTTGCCCTCATCCTCGCTTTCACCACGATCGCCTGGCTTCTTGCCACCCCGCTTACCCTGAAATACCCCCGAAAGGTCCAGCACATAGGCCGGTGGGTTATTGGAGGAATCCTGGATCGAATCGAAAAACTTCGGCCGGTCGCGAACTACAGCGAAAAGGATATTTCACCCTATTTTTGGGTCAACGGAACGGCCCCTGTTTCCGATGAGTATAAAAGCCATCTGGCGGAGGGTTTTCGCAACTACCAACTGAATGTCGGTGGCCTTATCGAAAAACCACTGCAACTCACACTTGCCCAACTACGGGCCCTGCCCAAGCAGGAGCAGATTACCTCCAACTACTGCATCCAAGGATGGACGGGAGTTGCAAAATGGGGTGGTGTTCGACTCAAAGACATCATGGCCCTTGTCCGCCCGATGCCTAACGCTCGCTACGTTGTTTTTTTCTCCTTTGCCCACGGTTCGGAAAAGGGTCGT
>LIBO01000380.1 GCA_001438005.1 Verrucomicrobia subdivision 6 bacterium BACL9 MAG-120507-bin52
GGGGACAAGCGATCGGCGGGGCAGATTCCGGAGGGGGAGCGGGACTATTTCCTCGAGCGGCTCTATCCGAGCTACGGGAATCTGGCGCCACGGGATATTGCCTCGCGGGCGGCGAAGAGAGTGTGTGATGAGGGTCGGGGAGTGGGGCCTTCGGGCTTGGGGGTGTACTTGGATTTCTCCGAGGCGATTGGGCGATTGGGGGAGTCCACCGTGAAGGAGCGGTACGCGAATTTGTTTTCCATGTATCATGAAATTACGGGCGAGAGTGCGTACGAATCGCCTATGCGGATTTTTCCAGCGGTGCACTACACCATGGGTGGCCTATGGGTGGATTACCATCTCATGAGTAACATTCCGGGGTTGTTTGTTTTGGGGGAGGCAAACTTTTCCGATCACGGGGCGAATCGGCTCGGGGCGAGTGCCCTGATGCAGGGGTTAGCGGACGGGTATTTTGTTTTGCCCTATACGATCGGGGATTATTTGACCCAGCAGAAGCCGGGCGGACAAAAATCGGATCGGCAGGCGGAAGCTTTCTGGCAAGCGACCGAGGCGGTGCAGGCAAAAACCAAGAAACTGTTGGGGATACAGGGCAAAAAACCGGTGAGTGATTTTCATCGTCGCTTAGGGAAGATCCTTTGGGATCAGTGCGGGATGAGTCGGACCCAAAAAGGTTTAGCCCAAGGAGTGGAGGAGATTCAGGGATTACGGCAAGAGTTCTGGGAAAATGTGAGTGTGCCTGGTTCGGGCCAAGATTTGAATCAGTCGTTGGAAAAGGCGGGGAGAGTGGCGGACTTCTTGGAGTTGGGGGAGTTGATGTGTCGGGATGGTTTAGAGAGAGAGGAGTCGTGCGGTTGCCATTTTCGGGAGGAGCACCAGACGGCGGAGGGGGAGTGCGAGCGGAAGGATCAGGATTATGCGCATGTGTCGGCTTGGGAATTTCAGGGGGAGGGGAAAGCGGAGGTGAGGCACGCGGAGCCTTTATCCTTTGCGGAGGTTCAACTGGCGACGAGGAGTTATAAATGAAGCTACACCTCAAGGTTTGGAGGCAGAAATCGAAAGAGAGCGAGGGACACTTTGAGTTGCACGAGGCGGAGGGTTTGAATCCGAACATGTCTTTTTTGGAGATGATGGATGTGGTGAATGATCGGCTGGCGCGGGAAAGGAAGGAGCCGATTGCGTTTGAGCACGATTGTCGGGAGGGGATCTGTGGTTCGTGTGCCATGGTGATCAATGGGGAACCGCACGGGCCGAATCAGGGCGCGACGACCTGCCAGGTTTATTT
>LIBO01000381.1 GCA_001438005.1 Verrucomicrobia subdivision 6 bacterium BACL9 MAG-120507-bin52
TCGGTGCAACGAGGCGGCGGCTTTGCTGAAGCCGGGTGATTTCGACTGGAAGAAGATCTTTGGAGAGGGGGTGCGGTGGTTTCATAGTGGCGGGATTTTCTCGGCCCTTTCCCAAACGACCCCAGAGCTGATTATTGAAGCGATGCAGGCGGCCAAAGCGGCGGGAGCAACGACATCCTTCGATCTCAACTATCGGGCAAAGCTTTGGAATATCCAGGGTGGACACGATCGAGCGGTGGCGATCTTGGATAAGATCTTGAAGAACGTCGACGTGCTTGTTGGAAATGAAGAGGATCTGCAAATGGGGCTTGGAATTCCCGGTCCGGATGTTCACTCGAAGTCGAAATTGGATCCCTCGGCCTTCCTCAGCATGATGAAGAACGTCACCAAGAAGCATCCGCATGTGCAGGCGGTGGCGACGACCTTGCGGGAGGTGCATAGCACGAATCATCACAGCTGGAGCGCAGTGGCTTGGGTCAATGGAGAGACCCACCAGGCGCCGACTTGTGAATTGCAGGTGATCGATCGGGTGGGAGGTGGTGACGGATTTGCCGGAGGATTCTTCTACGGCCTCTTGTCGGGAGCAGATGCGAGCGAGGCGGTCAAGTTAGGCTGGGCGCACGGAGCGTTGCTCACGACCTTCCCGGGGGACACCACCATGGCGACGGTGGATCAAGTAAAAGCTTTTGCACAGGGCGGATCAGCCCGAATTCAGCGTTAATTTATGGCAAACGAACCGCAAGGGGATCTGGCCCTGATCGGGCTGGCTGTGATGGGGCAGAACCTCATTCTCAACATGAACGATCACGGCTACACGATCGTGGCTTTCAATCGCACCGTTTCCAAGGTGGACGACTTTTTGGCCAACCAAGCGAAGGGCACGAAGGTGTTGGGAGCCCACTCGATTCAGGAGATGGTGGCGAAGCTGAAAAGACCGCGGAGGGTGATGCTTTTGGTGAAGGCGGGCAAACCGGTGGATGATTTTATCCAGGAACTTCTGCCGGTATTAGAAAAAGGAGATATCATCATCGACGGGGGAAACTCGCTTTTTGAGGATACGAACCGTCGGCAAAAAGAGGTTGAAGCGAAGGGACTGCTTTATATCGGGACGGGGGTGTCGGGGGGTGAGGAGGGAGCCCGGCGCGGTCCCAGTATCATGCCCGGGGGTTCACCCGCCGCTTGGCCGTTTCTGAAAAAGATTTTCCAAGATATTTCGGCGAAGGTGGAGGGTGGTGTTCCCTGTTGCGACTGGGTGGGGGAGCAGGGAGCGGGGCA
>LIBO01000382.1 GCA_001438005.1 Verrucomicrobia subdivision 6 bacterium BACL9 MAG-120507-bin52
CAGCGCGGTGGAGGCCAACTTCTTCAACCGGCAAGTCAGCACCGGCAACGGAGCTTGGGTCCGTTATCGGGGGACTCCGGCTGGTACGGTGCAGGCAGGCAAGACCTACCGGTTCTCTTACTCTTCCATTTTCCCGGACGGTGGCTCGGGGAACCTTTTGGACGGCGCATCCTTTGAAATCGACCAAGACGGGGACGGTCTGACCGACTCCGTCGAAACCAACACCGGCACCTACGTCTCCGAAAACAACACGGGCACGAATCCCAATATCGTCGACACCGACGGCGACACTTTGCTGGACGGGGCGGAAGTGGCCCTTGGAACAAATCCCACGAACCCCGACACAGACGGGGATAAGGTTCCGGACGGGGTTGAGGTCACAAACGGGACCAACCCGCTGAATCCCGCTTCGAATCCGCTGCCGGCTATCACGACACAACTGCTGGGTGGGACGAAAAACCAAGGAGATAGCTGGACCTTTACGGTGAATGCCACGGATCCCACAGCAACATTCCTAGTTTATCAGTGGAAAAAGAACGGGGTGAATCTGGGTGGTGGAACTTTTGATAATTTTCTGACAATTTCTTCCCTGCAGTTGTCGGACGCGGGTGATTATGAGGTGATCGTCTCGAATCCTCTCGGAAGCACAACCAGTTCGGTGGTCACCTTGGTGGTGGTTGAGCCGGCAACGATTACCCTGTCCACTGCGTCTGGTTCTTATACGTTACTTCAGGGGGCGGTTCCCTTAGATGACAGTTTGACAGTTTCTGGTGATGAAACTTTTTCTGGGGCTACAATTCAGATTGAGACGGGCTTTGCGGCTGGAGATATGTTGAACCTAACGCCAAGTATTGGAGGGATTACGGGAATTTATGACGGAACAAAAGGTATTTTAACCTTAAGCGGGTCGGGTAGCGCATCGGAGTATCAGTCAGCGCTGCGAGCGGTGACCTTCTCGACCACAAGCGCATCCACCGTAGCACGCGGATTTAAGGTGACGCTTGGAACAGCTATTTCATTTGGCGGGCACTATTATGAGTACGTGTCGGGATCTTATACTTGGGCGCAGGCTAGGGCGCTCGCGTTGGGTAAAACATTCAATGGCCTGTCAGGTTATTTGGCGAATATTACCTCGCCAGATGAAAATAGCTTCGTTTTGACAAAAATCAGCGCGGATGTTTGGATCGGCGGGTCAGATGAGGGGATAGAAGAGGAAGGGGCGTGGAAGTGGATGGACGGTCCTGAGGCTGGACAGACATTTTGGAATGGGC
>LIBO01000383.1 GCA_001438005.1 Verrucomicrobia subdivision 6 bacterium BACL9 MAG-120507-bin52
GGTGTGGCGCAAAATACGCAAACGGGTCCGACGGGGAACAGACAAAACCTGGCGGACACCTCTCTTTTTCGTTATGTCTTCAATTTTGGGTTCGACGCCTCAACCAAAGCGTACGCCACTTGGAATGAGGTAAAAAATAAGGCATGGGCGATTGATGGTATTCGACACGTTTTTGAACCTTTTGTTCAAGCCAGCTATGTTCCTCAGCCAAATGTTCGTCCGACGGAATTCGCGGGGTACGACAACCGCATTAATACCACCGAATCCCGGACCCTGAACAGCACGCTTTATAATTCGGTCGATTCGATTGATCGGCTGCTGATTGTGCGACCCGGAATGATGAATCGCATCCTGACGAAAAGAGATGGGGCGCCCTATGAGCTGGCGAACTGGAAAATTTATACCGATTACCAGCCGATCCGGCCCGACCTGACCAGTTTAAATTTCAGTACCGTGCAGGCACCGGAAACGGTGTCATCCTCCATTCCACAGTTATATAACGTATTCAATTTCATGCCGGTACCTTGGTGGACGGGCACCGTCGGGGCCACGACGGCGATTAGTGGGAACGGGTTTAATTCGCTCAACTTGGGCAGCCGCTGGCAGGCACTGCCCGCACTCGAACTTGGTTTGGGATACTCTTATTTGGACGGATTTAACTATCTGGATGCCTTAAACAACCAAGACGTCACCACAACGGGGGCGGCGCAAACCAGCCTGATCAATGGCTCGGCAAGTTATCGACTGAATGAGAGCTGGTTTGCCAATGCCGGGGTAACTTACTCCGTCAGTCCTTCGCTTTTGCAGCAAGTCAATGTGGGGCTGTATCGGGATATCGGGGCTTGGATTTTGGGGGGGCAAGTCGGGAACCGACAGAACAATGGGGCTCCCTCTGAGTTTGTTGCCCTGGCTACTTTGACCCTGAAGGCTTTTCCGGATCTACCTTTGGGATTCAATCAAAATCCGTCCAGCTCAGGGGTGGGTTTGGGGGGAAGTCAACCCACCGCCGGAACTTCTCCCTAGCGGAGAAGGGCGTTGTTCCTCTAGGGTTTGGCGGATGAAATTGTCCATTATCGGCTCGGGTTACGTGGGGTTGGTCACGGGGACTTGCTTGGCCGAGGCGGGTCACACCGTGATCTGCGTGGACAACAACGAAGCCAAAGTGCAGGAGCTACGGGCGGGCAAAATTCCCATCTATGAGCCTGGACTGGAGGAGTTGGTTCGTCGGAACGTACAGCTGAAGCGGCTCTCCTTCACCGCATCCACGAAA
>LIBO01000384.1 GCA_001438005.1 Verrucomicrobia subdivision 6 bacterium BACL9 MAG-120507-bin52
ATCTGGCGGGACATCCTTCGCCTCCACCCGAAGCCCGATCGGAGTGTCTGGATCTCAGTGGTAACTGCGCTCGGTGTTCTCGCTATGGTTTGGGGAATCCAGCGAGGCCTTTATACAATTTGGCTCCTCATGCTTCTCCCCCCTCTTGTGTTTTGGGGAGTTTGGACCACAGGTATTCGAGGAGCCTCCCTCAACTGCTGCATTCTCTCTCTTCTCCTTTTTCAGGTCCAACCGGACCTACCGTTTGATGTTAGGCTACAAAAGAAGCACCCTCTCACGTCGCAATCGAGCGACCGAGTGGACAAGAAAAGCAACCTCTCGAGCCAACTTGTGCAAGATCCGTTGGCCATCCAGTTCGCGCTGCTCACCGTCTTCTGTATCACTCTTTATCCTTTAGGCCTTGCTTCAGACAAACTTCAAACCAGTAAGCAAAAAGATCGAATGATGATGGATGCATTAAAAAGCTCCCTTTGGAGTTGGAGTGGTGCTTTGGGGTACAAAATCGAGAGCCCCCAGGTGGCTGAGTTATTTGCACAAGATTGCGAACTCTTCGACCCAAAGATTTCTGCCGGGCAGCGAAAAGTGTTTCCGAAAGATCCGCGGAAGCCACCCTATCTTTCCCATTGGACCACAACCGAATCCTCTAACTCGGGGGCTCCCCAGCAAGTCATCGGGATCCTCCACTCCTTAGGGATGGAAGAAAAAGTGGCGGCGGCTGAAAAAAGTGCCGCTGTCGCCCAGATGGAAATTGAAAACTTGCGCTCCCGCCTTAACCCCCATTTGCTTTTTAACTGCCTGACAGGTTTGCGAACACTGATCCTGAAAAACCCCACCCAAGCCCGCAAATTCACCGAGAAACTTGCCCAATTCTTGCGAGCCGCGGTCGACACCCAGAACGCACCTCTCATTACGATTCAAGAGGAGATTGATCTCTGCCGCAGTTACTTGGATCTGCGCAGACTTTCAAAAAGTGATTTCGTTGCCAGTTTTCAAGTCGACTCCAATTGCCTGAACGTTCCCGTTCCTCCGATGACGATCCACAGCTTGATTGAAAATGCCTTAAAGCATGGGTCGCGTGTTAATCGGAAAAAGCTGAATATTTTCATTTCGGTCCATTTGCATGACCAGAAGCTCGTCATCTTGGTAACCCACCCAGGCTCACTCAACCTAGCACGAGTTGACAAACCGAATGGCGGTATCGCGATGACTCGGAAGCATCTAGCTCTTTTCTTTGAAAAGAGGGCTTCGCTTCATCTGCTGCAGG
>LIBO01000385.1 GCA_001438005.1 Verrucomicrobia subdivision 6 bacterium BACL9 MAG-120507-bin52
GCTCCTCTGTGGCGGTCGACCAACCGATATCATGAAGTAACGAGGCGGTGATGAGTAGTTCGAGTTCGGTCTCTGGCAATCGGTGAACGGAGGCAAGTTTACGAAAGAGAAAAGTGGACCAGAGGGTGACGTGTCGAACGTGTTTGGGCTCCTTTTCGATCTGGATCATCCAAGCGGTGGCCTCCCGGATGAGAGGTGAGTCGGGAATCATCGAACGATCTTGCGGATGGGGGCGGGGGCAAGGTGCGCGATCCACACTCCGTAGCGCAGCCCGTGGGTGGTAAGTCGAACGGAACGAAGTTTGAGCCTTTCCATGGTTTGGAGAAGGACAAGAAAGGCGGGCAGGGCAACCGAGGCGCGGTCGCGCGGCATCCCGGGCAGAGCACGAAGTTTGGGGAGGGAAAGGGGGAGGATACGATAGAGAAGGGATTTGAGTTGGGACAGGGTAAGGGAGAAGCCTTCCAATCGCCGAGCTTTCATATTTCGGCGACGGAGCAGGCAAGCGTAGGCGTGTCCCGTTCCGCCTGAAAAAGTGGCTTGAGGATGGCCGGATGGGGCCGGGATTTTTTTGAGGGAGGTGCGAATCGATGAGACGGCTTTTTTCCACTCGTTGGGAGCGGGCGGGTAGTGGGGAAGGAGGAAGTCGCGAACGGCGACACAACCCAGGTTCAGGCTAACAATTTTCGGATGATTAGGATCAAGGGAGTCGATGACTTCGAGGCTTCCGCCGCCGAGGTCGATGTGGAATCGGGGGTTGGGGTTGCGGGATAGGCTACGGGTGGCGAGGGCAATTAAGCGCCCCTCCTCTTGGCCGGAGAGGATGGTGATTTTTTGGCTGAGGATGCGGGTGGCCGGAGAAAGGAAGGATTTGGAATTGGTGGCGCGACGCAGAGTGCTCGTGCCGACAGCCACCATCTGATCGGGGCGAAAGGCACGAATCTTGCGGTGCAAGGTGATGATTTGGCGCAGAGCGCGGCGACAGGCGAGAGGGTGAATCCGATGGGTCAGGGCAACTCCTTCTCCCAAGCGGACGGGATAGGCCTTTTCGTGGTGAATTCGAAGGGTGGACCCGATCTGCTCGGCGAGCAGAAGCTTGAAGGTGTTGGAGCCGAGGTCGAGCACGGCACCACGAAAGGGGGAATTGGGCACAAGTAGGTTAAAGCTGTTTCTTTGGCGGACGGCAAAACCTTTGCCGAGTCTCGACGAGGGAGGTGGGAATAGGTTGAATGAAGGGATGCTCGACATTGGATTGATACGGAAGGA
>LIBO01000386.1 GCA_001438005.1 Verrucomicrobia subdivision 6 bacterium BACL9 MAG-120507-bin52
CCCCCGTCCTCATTCTCACCGCCGCCTTTGGCGACGGTCACAACGCCGCCGCCCGCGGTTTGGCCAGCGCAATTCAAGTAAGGGGCGGCACCGCCATCGTGGCCGACCCCTTCGCCGAGTCTCGGCCAAAAATGAACGACTTCTTTCGCCGCCTCTATCTCACCCTCATCAACCGCTATCCTCACGCCTGGAATCTTTTCTACCTTGCTTGTCACCACCTGCCCATCATCGAAAAGACGCTTTTTACCAATCGGCCTGCCTTTTTTCGGCTCCGTCACTTAATTGAAACCCACCGCCCTAAAGTCGTCGCCCTCACCTTTCCCGTCTACTCCCACTACATCGCTCTTCTTCCCCGCAATCTCCGCGCCACCTTCCAACTCATTACCATCGTTACCGATTCGATCTCCGTTCATCGGCTCTGGTCCACTGCCCCAGCCGATCTCTGGATTGTCCCCAACCCCCCCACCGCCCAGTCCCTCCACGCCCTGGGCATTCCTATGGAAAAAATAAATCCCATTGGTTTCCCCGTCGATCCTCGCTTTGCCGAGCCTGCCCCTCACCCAGGTGACGAACCCCCCGGCGACAAACCCCGTGTTCTCTATCTCCTGAGCTCGGGCCTCCAAGGCGGGCCCCAATTGGCCAAAACACTCGCCGCCCAAGACAACTGGTCGGTCACCATTGGGACCGGACGAGATCCAAATATCGCACGTCGCGTCGAACAGGCTCTCGGACCCCTGCTGAAGAAAGTCGAGCTTCTCGGCTGGACCACGGAAATGCCCTCCATCCTCGCCCAACAACACTTCGTCATTGGTAAAGCGGGTGGTGCACTCACCCAAGAAACCATCGCCTCCCGCACTCCCTTTCTCGTCACCCAAGTTGTCCCCGGCCAAGAAGAGGGAAATTTTGCCCTCCTGCAAGAAATTGGGGTCGCGCAACTCACACCCAATGGTGACACAGCCGTTGAGGTGATTCGCCAAGCCCTTGCCGAAAATGGAAAGGGCTGGAAAGAGTGGAAGGCTAAACTTGCCTTCGCCTCCAAGCCCGACGCCTGCCTTCGCCTCGCCGACCTTTGTCTCTCGATGAATACCTAACTCAATAAACCAATCCACGCCCGCCACATCACCCTAGCCAACTCCTCCACCGGCTCCGCATTCTCCCACGTCTCCTCCAAAATTCCTGCCACCTCTACTCCCGCCGCGGCCAACTCTTTTCGCGATCCGGCCACCATCTCGTCCACCATCGCCGCCGTCATCTCC
>LIBO01000387.1 GCA_001438005.1 Verrucomicrobia subdivision 6 bacterium BACL9 MAG-120507-bin52
TTTGGGCTGGCCAGTTTGTATCCCGTAACAATGAGGACAGCCGCCAACGCGCAGAGAGGAATCTGATTCAGCCACCGTGGCAGGAGGGCGACACAGCCCAGCAGCAATACCCCGTGGAAAATGGCCGATACCTTGGTCTGGGCGCCTGCGTTCAGATTGGCCCCGGAACGGACAATGACGCTGGTCATCGGCAATCCGCCGATGCAGCCACTGATCATATTTCCCACCCCTTGGGCCAAGAGTTCCCGGTTGGCGGGGGTTTTTCTCTGTTGCGGATCGATCTTGTCCACGGCCTCGATGGTGAGAAGAGTCTCCAAGCTGGCAATCACCGCCAGAGTAACCGCCGCCCCGTAGACCGCGGGTTGGGCGAAAGCGGATAGGTCAGGGAAAGCGAGCAGTTGGAGAATCCCCGACGCACCTTCCGCCACCGGCACTTGCACCAAATGAGTGGAATCGATCGCCCAAGGGTGACCCGCCTTTTGCAGCAGGATGTTGACCACGGTGCCGAGCAGGACAGCGGCCAGAGGCCCGGGCACGGGCGAACGGCTCAGCCAGGAGACCTTTCCCCAAAGGGCAAGGAGGGCCAGCGAGCCAAAACCGATAATTGCCGCCCCTGGCAGGATCATTTTGAAAGCATGGGAAAGAGCAGTGAAGGTGTTCTTCTGATCTGGCTGGCAAAAATCGGTCTCTCCCACCGGATCCGCATCCCACCCGACGAGATGAGGGAGTTGTTTGAGGATGATGATGATCCCGATGGCCGCGAGAAGCCCTTTGACCACGCTGGAAGGAAAAAAGGAAGAGAGAAATCCGCCCTTGAGAATTCCAAAAAGGATCTGAAGGACTCCGGCCAGAATCACCGCCACCAGAAAAATCTGGAAAGATCCAAGATCCGCAATTTGCGCCGCCACCACCGCCGTTAGGCCCGCGGCCGGGCCGGTCACGCTGGTGCTAGAACCGCTCAGTACCCCAACAACCAGACCCCCCACGATTCCCGCAATCAGCCCAGCCGCCAAGGGGGCGTTTGAGGCTAACGATATGCCTAAACAGAGAGGCAGTGCGACCAGGAAAACGACCAACCCAGCGGGAAGATCCTTGGCTAAGTTTGAGGGCTTAAGGAGGGTTAGCATGAAAGTATCATAAATTAAATCGAGCGGTAAGTCAGTCGAGTAAAAACGATGGATCGAACTAAGAGAGGCTAAGTTTGCCCTGCGGCGATAGGGAGGACCACCGCTGGCCCGCCGGTGGGGAGT
>LIBO01000388.1 GCA_001438005.1 Verrucomicrobia subdivision 6 bacterium BACL9 MAG-120507-bin52
GCCATCGGCCCTTTGGCCAAAAATCCCAAGCCCATACATAAAAAGAAAAGGTAACCCACCCATCTACTTCGGCTTCCCATCCCCACCTCGACTAAACAAGCCAATGCCGCCGTCACCCAAAAGGTCAGACTCATATCCAACGTGATCTGCCGCCCCAACGCATACGGCTCCACCATCGACGCCAGAATCAACGCCGCCATCCACCCGACTTTTCGCCCCCGCAATCGCCAACCCATCCATCCGGTCAGCCAAATGACCCCGGCAAAAGCCAACGCCGAGGGCAATCGAGCCGTCCACTCCGTTACGCCGAACAACCGATACCCAACGGCCGAAATCCAATAAACTAGAGGTGGTTTGTAAAACTGCTCGATACCATTGAGACGCGGCACCAGAAAATCACCACTCGCCGCCATCTCCCTGCCGATCTGAGCAAATCTTCCCTCATCCGGCTCTAATAAACCAAATGACCCTAAGAAAGGAAACGCCACCGCCACCGCCAAAAGCAGAAGCAAAATTCGATCTCTCCCATTGGCTTCACTTCTCACCCCTCGATCCTGCCTTTGATCCTCAAATCATCCAAGCTCGAGCCTTGAATCATCTCCCTCTTCCGTCGAGTCTTCTCTCCTATGTGCGGCATCGCCGGATTTACCACTCATCGTCACGCCCCCGACCAACCGGAGGCTGCCCTCCAGAGAATGAACCATGCCCTCACCCACCGCGGCCCGGATGCGGAAGGCACCTACTCCGATCCTGCCGTCCGCCTCGGGCATCGCCGCCTCAGTATTCTTGACCTCGCTGGTGGGGCCCAACCCATGTCCTCGGCCGATGGTCGCTGGCACATCGTCTTTAATGGCGAAATCTACAACTACCTCGAACTCCGTCGCGACCTCGAAGCCCGTGGAGCCACCTTTCGTACCCAATCCGATACCGAGGTCCTCTTGCAAGCCTGGGCTGAAGATGGTGCCTCCTGCCTGCCTCGTCTCAATGGGATGTTCGCCTTTGCTATCTGGGACTCTGCCGAAAAACGCCTTACCCTTGTCCGTGATCCCCTCGGCATCAAACCCCTCTACTATGCCAACCACCGTGGGGAGCTCCTTTTTGCTTCCGAACTTCGCTCTCTTCTCTGTTATCCCAATTTTTCGCCGGGTCTAGATCCCGCCTCGGTCAACAAGTACCTCGCCTTCGGGTATATCCCCGCCCCCTCCACCGCCTACGCCGGCGTGCGCAAGCTGGAGCCTGGCCAACTTCTCT
>LIBO01000389.1 GCA_001438005.1 Verrucomicrobia subdivision 6 bacterium BACL9 MAG-120507-bin52
CGGAGAGAGACGTTCTCGAGATCGGCCTTGGCATCGCCTCTGCGTTACAGTTTGCCCACGAAGAAACCGGCCTGATTCACCGCGACATCAAGCCAGGAAATATTCTCTTTGGGCGGGGGAATATTCCGAAGTTAGCCGATTTTGGTTTGGCGGCGGGTGCTCGATCCGCCCAAGGTCAACAGGACGAGATTTGGGGTACCCCCTACTACGTTTCCCCCGAGCGACTCCTGCGAGAGCCAGAGGATATTCGCAGCGATATCTACTCGCTCGGGGCCACTTTGTTTCACGCCATCGCTGGAAGACCCCCATTTGAAGCCGAGACCGCCGAAGAGGTGGCCAAACGACACATTTCCGATCGTCCTCCCCCCTTACGCAGTCTCTGCCCAGAGGCTCAGGAGCAGACGGTAATTACTCTGGATAAATGCCTAGCAAAGAAAACCGACAACCGCTGGGCAAGCTATACGGAATTGATTAGCCAGTTGGCCGATGCCTTACGCCGCTTAAGCTAAGTGCTACTGAATGCTCCAAGTTGCAGTGCTTAAATTACTAGCTACACCGCTAATGGTCACATTACCCGGTGTCGCACCGGCTGTTCCTGGCCTAATAAATTCAGCGGAGTTTCCAATCCGATAAACCACGATCCCTTTGGATTTCCATCCAACGGTGGCCGCCTTGATGGCAATATTCGAAAAAGTGGTTAGACTTTGACCAACATTTTTCGATATGAAAAGGGGTATATTACCATCATCCGAAGCCGTGAGGCCACTATTGTAACCCCACGCGATGTTGTTGGCTAAAATATTGTTCGTTGCTAAAGCGGCAATGAACCCATTGCCAGCTAAAATTTTGGTACTATTGAGTTGTCCCAAGGCGACAAGATTTGTAAAAAAAGCTGTCGAAGTAATAGCATTGGTGTTTGTCCCGTTAAAATTTCCCTCGTTATCGTTGGCATAGCTAAAAGCGATCATTCCGCATTGACGGATATTTGAAACGTCGACCTGCTGTTTGGCCTTATCCAAACCACCTTGAATCGCCGGCACCGCCAAACCGGCCAAAAGGCCAATAATGCTAATGACAACGAGGAGTTCGACGAGGGTAAATGAATTTGCTTTTAATTTTTTCAAGCCGAGGAAGATTTTTCTCATAGGAACATTGTGCCCGATCACTCACACTCTGTCAAACCACCATGAGCACTAACGACCTCGAGGAACTCCTCTCCCTCACTATCCCCCCC
>LIBO01000390.1 GCA_001438005.1 Verrucomicrobia subdivision 6 bacterium BACL9 MAG-120507-bin52
CCCGTATTGAGGGTGATCTCCGTGCATAGATTGGAGCTATGAATCACCCCCACGTGGTCTTGCGGACTCCGTATGTTGCAGGCGTCTTTGAAGGTGATCCAGGGGTGCCCCGTCTCGAACAGCATGGAGAGCATTCTCTTCCAAACCTCAATCGCCGGAACCTTGTGCCCCCAAATTTCCCCCTTCTCCGCTTTCGCCTCATACGCAACGTAAGCGTCCTCAAACTTCTTCCCAAAGAGGTGGTGCAAATCCGCCGCGTCACTCGTCCGGAAAAAAGTCCAATCCCCACGCGCTTCCATTCGCTTCATGAATAAATCAGGGATCCAGTTGGCCGTGTTCATGTCGTGGCAACGCCGACGATCATCCCCCGTGTTTTTCCGGAGCTCGAGGAAATCAAAAAGGTCATTGTGCCACGTTTCTAAGTACGCACAGCCCGATCCCTTGCGCTTTCCTCCCTGATTTACCGCGACCAACAGATCGTTGTGCAACTTAAGGAATGGGATGACCCCTTGGCTTTCCCCATTCGTGCCTCCAATGTAACTGCCCGTCCCACGGACACTCGTCCACGATCCCCCTAATCCCCCCGCCCACTTGGACAACATCGCGTTTTCGGCCACCCCGCGCTGCATAATCGCCTCAATCGAATCGTCCACCCAGTACAGGTAGCAAGAGGAAAGCTGACTGTGATGGGTGCCGGAATTAAATAGCGTCGGCGTCGAGGAACAGAACCTACGACTCTTGTAGAGCTGATAGAGCTCAATCGCCCGAGCTTCCCGATCCTTCGGTTCCGCATGGAAAAGACCCATCGCAACACGCATCCAGAAAAATTGAGGGGTTTCCAACCGGCGTGAAACGTCCGCCTTTTTGTCCACGATCAGGTAACGATCGTACAAAGTCTGCACGCCTAAGAAGTCCAGATCCAGATCCGCCATCGGATCCAACGCCGCCGCTAACTTCTCGATGTCATACTTCTGCAGAAAAGAATTGTAACGGCGAATTTCGATGCCCCGCTGGATTGTTTCGGCAAACTTTCTTCGGTGAAAATCTCGCAAAGCTCCGATCCCATCCCGCAAAATGTCCCAACTGAGAACCTCCTCATAAATAAAGGTCATCTGGATTCGGCCAGCAAACTTGGCAAAGTCCGCGTCCTTCTCGATCAAGGTCTTGGCGTTGAGGCTGATGGTGTTGTTCAGGTCGGCCCGCTTCATTCCGTCGAAAATCGACCTCCGCAAC
>LIBO01000391.1 GCA_001438005.1 Verrucomicrobia subdivision 6 bacterium BACL9 MAG-120507-bin52
TGTCAAATTGGGCAGGGGGTTCTTCTTTTTACGGGGGACAACAATGGATGTCTTCCCCCGTCGAGCTGCAAGGCAGAGACTCAAGACGAACTTGAGATGAGCTGGATATACTCCCTTCGGACCTATTTAGGGCAAAATTATGACGACCTTCGCCTCTCTCCGTCTGATCCGTTCCGAGAGACCCGAAGAAAGTTTAAAAATACTAGTTACCTCATCAATGACGAAGTAGATGAGGGAGGATCCCTTTGTCGCTCCCAACGAATTGATAACTCTTCGCGACGAGTTCTCCTATTTCTGGCTTCGGATTCGAAGAATCCGCGCGGTCAAGAGGATCATATTCATGGGGCTTATTTACGTAGTTGGTCGCGTTTGTTGGGTGAAATTAAGCCCGATGCGTATCGCGGAAAAAAAGCAGATCGCACCGCTGGGTCATCCCCATATTTATTCACCGACGGACATGTGGAAATGATATCGGCAAATCGCATCAAGCAGTTAGCGGACGCTGGAACGAATATTGCCAAGCAAGCCTTTTAAACATCAGCCAAGGAGATCGGTGCATATGAAATACGAAAAAACAAACTCGATCCTATCCCTTTTGATTGGATTTCTATCCATGGCGCTTTGCCATCATGTGGGATGGGCAACCACAACGATTTTCAACGGGCACACCGATATTTTTGAAGCTGAGTACGAGCAAGACGGCACAAACACGCCCACGGTTCACCTTGGAGTTCATACGGATACGGGTCACTACGAGCCGGCGGATGTTCTTCTAGAGGTTGGCAATGCCGCCTATGGGAGCACCGCTGAATTTTCGCCAACGATCATATCCTTACTTGGGGCAAATGCTTGGATACTTCCAGCTGACTTGGAGGCGGCGGATCAATTAGGAATCATTCAAGCTGGGGTAGTGAAAGCTGGTTTTCCCGATACCCAACCCGTGACATTCACCATGGTGGCTGCAGGCGCAGCGAATCCTGGGAATTTTGCGCTCTTTAATTCGGGCAGTGCGATTCGTCTTTCGGCAACTGGATCTGAAGTAGGGACCAGTAGTTTTTCTATCACGACAGGGCATATCCACTACAATTGGGGCTTCTCCGCTCCCGGAACTTACACATTCGACATGAAGGCTAGTTACACTGACGCAGCTTTTGGTGTTTTAGAAAGTGCGGTCGAGACTTACACTTTTAACGTAATTCCGGAGCCAACCGGTGGGGCTCTTTTGCTGACT
>LIBO01000392.1 GCA_001438005.1 Verrucomicrobia subdivision 6 bacterium BACL9 MAG-120507-bin52
CGCCATCAACAACACCTGGTGGCTCTGGGTTTTTACCGGCCTTCTCGTTCCCACGGGAATCGGTGCCCTTGCGGCGGTATTTTTCGGAAAATCAATTCTGATCGGTGCTTTTGGTGGACTTGTTTGGGGTGGTTTCGTTCGCCTCTTCATGAACCAGCACATCACCTGGTCGGTCAACTCGATCTGCCACACCTTCGGTCGCCGCTCCTTTGAAACAACCGATGCTAGCCGAAACAATTTCCTCTTTGGCATCTTGGCCATGGGAGAAGGCTGGCACAATAACCACCACGCCTTCCCCCGCTCCGCCCGTCACGGCATGCACTGGACGCAACCTGACTCCTCCGCTTGGCTCATCTGGATTTTTGAAAAATTGGGCCTGGTGAAGGATGTCGTCCTCATCTCCCCCACGCGCATCAAAGCCCGCCTCGCTTCTCAACCCGATCCCGAACCGGAATCGATCATCCTCCCCGTCCCCGCCGAACAGCGGGATTAGCTTCTCAAGCCTAAATTGTCCCCCCTTGTAGAGACGCAGTCCCCTGCGTCCTGCCCCCGGTAGGGGTCGTTGTCCCTAACGGCCCGCACCCGAAGGAATCAAAGTTCTGTAGGGACGCAGGCCCTACTTCCGACCTTTAGATTTAGGGAACTAGTCTTTTCATCCTTAGTCACGGAGCGATCTCACAACCCTCACGCTTCCCTCCACCACTAACGCCTAAAATGCTGATCAGCTTTCGTTCACCCTCACCTTCACCTTCACGTTCACGAACATCCTTCCACCTCCCGCCTGCCCCTTTCCACCCCCAGCGGGGCTCCGCCCCGCCTACGGCTGGCTCACCTTCAGTCTCATAAACTTCCTTATCTCCTCGGATGCCAGCGGAACCTCTACCGTGACCTCTTCGTACGTTCCTCGATCCACCACCTCCTTCACGGTCACGCCATTGGTATCCCAATTGGTTGCGGCGAGATTTCCGATGTGTTCCACAGCGCCTTGTACTCCTTGCAGACCCTTGAAACGACGATAAGTCATGGAAATCGTGGTTCCAGAACTCGACAAGGTCACGGGAGGACCACTCAGCGGCGATTGCGCGCTAATTCCCATGTAATACTCCATCAGGTTGGAAAGGCCGTTCCCATCCGCGTCGGCCGTAGGCGCACCATTCGCCAGTCCCGCCGACCAATCCGCGTAGGATTGACCCTGCACGGTCAAAACCCCCGGCAGGTAATTGATGTTGT
>LIBO01000393.1 GCA_001438005.1 Verrucomicrobia subdivision 6 bacterium BACL9 MAG-120507-bin52
ACATTGAATTATCGGCGATTGAATCGGTTGCCTTGCAAAGGCAACCCTACCTAAGACCAGCAATCGTCCGCCCTACCCATGTTTCCAATTTTCAAATCCCTCATTCCTCGGCTCTACCTACAGGAAAATCCCTCCTTCGAGGCCGCTTTTTTTAGAAGCGTGTCACCGCTTAAAAATGTTTGCTCCTTCGGTCGGTTGCCGCACGCCACCAGGGCGGCCGCGAGCTGAAAAGAGTCGGCCGTTCGCAAGCCGTGGACACGGATCAGACGCCTAGCCATCTCACGAACCGACTCTGTCGGCTGAATTTCGACCCAAGATTGGGCCAGTGCGGAAAGGCGGGCTCGGGCGTGGCTTTCGTTGAGCTCATCAATTTCCCCTTTGGCAAGACGCCGAAAAAGTGCCGATTCAATCTCCACCGCTGTAGCCCACCAGACGACGAGGATGGGGTCGTTGTTTAACTCCTTCGAGCGAGTGGTGGAGTCCTGCTCGTCCCACAAAAGCGGGGCCAGGGCGGAGGTGTCCCAGAACTTCACCTACCTGCCTTGTTGCCGCTCTTCCAGGATGGCGGCGGTTAAGCTTGTGCCTTGTGCCTTGGGCAACCGCTCGAAGGCGGCCACATCCAGCTGAGCGGGAGGCGTCTTGGCTTGGCCGAGATTCAATGCTCGCCTGATCTCCTCTGGCCATTGGGCCGACTCGACCGGCTCTAGGACTGCGACAACTTTACGGTGATCGGTGATTTGAACGCTTTGTCCTGCCTTCACTTTCTCCAAATAGTGGCTCAAACTATTTTTAATCGTAGAAACGCTAGCTTGTATCATATGGCCATAATAGCCATATATAGCGAAAGGTCAAACTTAGCCGTCTTCTAAATGGCCCTGGCTACAAAACCAGATTTAAGACTTAAATAATTACCAGACAAGATTTTAAAGCAAAAAACGCAGGCTTTGGCGGCCTGCGTTTCTTGACGAACACCCTCAGAGACATTCGTAATGCAACTGGCATAGACAGATAAGTTATTAAAACGTTCAAAATATATTTGTTGACGTGGTCTGTGGGTTTGATATGTTAATTAGGTTCAAAGGGCATTTTGGCAAACAATCACGGTGTCCTGTGAACATCAACAAACACAAACCAAAGGAGATACTAAATAAAATGATCAAGAATATTACAGCGATTCTTGGCGTGCTTGCGGCCGTGGCCAGCTTGTCCCTCGCGGACAGCGC
>LIBO01000394.1 GCA_001438005.1 Verrucomicrobia subdivision 6 bacterium BACL9 MAG-120507-bin52
TTTCCTCGACTCTCCCTCTCATTAGTTTTTCTTCTATATGAATATCCACGAATACCAAGCTCGTGACCTCCTTGCCGCTTCCGGGGTAGCGATTCCAAGAGGTGCGGTGGCGCGAACTCCGGAGGAGGCGGAATCGATCGCTCGCTCTCTTCCATGCAACAGTTTTGTGGTCAAGGCGCAGGTCCATGCGGGGGGCCGCGGGAAAGGACACTTTACCGACGGATACAAAAGTGGAGTGCACCTCGTGAAAACTCCTCATCAGGTCCGGGATGTGGCCAAGCACATGATCGGCAACACCCTTCTCACCCATCAGACGGGGCCGGAGGGCAAGCCGGTCCACGCAGTTTTGGTGGGTGAATCGACCGAAATTGCGCGGGAGCTCTATCTGGCGATCGTCATGGATCGGAATTCAGGTTCCCCCGTCATTGTGGCCAGTCAGCAAGGGGGAGTGGAGATCGAAGCAGTCGCTGAAAAAACCCCTGAGGCGATCCTTCGTGAGGTCATTCATCCTGGTTTAGGTCTGCAGCCGTATCAGGCACGAAAGGTCAGTATTTTTCTGGGGTTTCCATCGACTGGATTGCGGGCCCCCTGTCGTTTGCTGCATGCCGCTTACAAGCTTTTCATTGAGAAAGATTGTGCGCAGGTCGAAATCAACCCTTTGGCCGTGACTAAAGGCGGTGATGTGGTCGCCTTAGACGCCAAACTCAATTTTGATGATAATGCACTCTTCCGCCACAAAGAGATCCAGGATTTGCAGGATCCCTCGCAGGAGGATCCGCGAGATCTGGCGGCGGCGGAGCATCATCTCAACTACATCGGGCTAGATGGCAATATTGGCTGTATGGTCAACGGAGCGGGCTTGGCCATGGCCACGCTGGATCTGATTCAGGCCGCGGGTGGAAAGCCAGCCAACTTCCTGGATGTGGGGGGCGGGGCATCGGAGCAGATGATCACGGCGGCTTTCCGTTTGCTGCAAGCCGACACTTCGGTGAAAGCGGTTTTTGTGAATATCTTTGGCGGGATCCTCAAGTGTGATCTCTTGGCGCAGGGAATGATTGCGGCTTGTCGGAGTAATCCTCCACGGGTTCCGATTATTGTTCGGCTGCAGGGGACGAATGTGGAGCAAGGGAGAAAACTTTTACAGGAGTCGGGGCTTCCTTTAATTCCAGCGGAGGGATTAATGGAGGGGGCAACGAAAGCGGTCGCGGCGGCGGG
>LIBO01000395.1 GCA_001438005.1 Verrucomicrobia subdivision 6 bacterium BACL9 MAG-120507-bin52
GATTTCTTCACAGCCAACTTAGTTTTTCTGTAGAAAAGTCTCCTTCTTCCGCTCCCACCCGCTACGCCTATTGTATGTCATCCCCCGATAAGCTCGACGAAATCTTCCGCATGCAGGATCTGCTCAACAAAAAAATCGGGGTCGATCTCGCCCATCTCACCCCCGACGAAAAAACCAAGTGGGCCCTCAACTACTCCCGCGCCATGTCCCAGGAACTGGCTGAGCTGATCGATAGTTTCCCTTGGAAATGGTGGGCCAAATACCAGAAAATCGACGAGCAAAACGCCCGCGTTGAGATCGTCGACCTATTTCACTTCCTCGTCTCCATGGCCCAGACCATGGGCATGACCGCGCAGGATATTTACGATGGCTACGTCAAAAAGAACGAAGTGAATCATAAACGGCAAGATTCCGGTTACGTTGTCAAAGACCACGCCGACTCAAAACACATCTAAGCCCCAACCCTTCGTCGCTCCGCCGCGAAGTGGGCGAGGGGCGCAGCCCCCCCCTACTTCCACAACGTCGATATTTCATATCGACGATCCGACCAAGCGGGGTCGTTCGTCACCGCGGTCATTTTTTCCAATCGGCACTGGGCAATCATGACCCGATCCAGCGGGTCCGCGTGCACTCTCGGCAATTGATACACTTCCTCCGCATGTCTTCCCTCGATCGGAAGGATTCGAAAACCCACCGCCTCTAGATCCTGACTTAATGTCTCCCCCAAGCCGTCCGGAGCCACCAACGCCCCCGTCGCGGCCTTGGCCGAGATCTCCCACAACGCGGCCGCGCTCACATAAACCTGATTCCGCGAATCCTCCATCGCTCCCGCCGCGCGAGCGGAAATCTCCTCATCCTTACGCAAAAACCAAATTAACGCGGCGGTATCGATCAACAATTTCATGAGGAAACCGAAAAATCCTCGATCGGGCGATGGAACTTCTCCCCTAATGGCGCAAACTTCTCCCTCAGCATTCCTCTCTTTCTTCGCAACTCCGGTCCCTGACAAGGGCGCAACTCCGCCATCCGTTGCCCATTGCGCGTGATGACAAAACTCTCCCCCTCCGAGGCTGCCCTCAAATATTCGGAAAACTTCGACTTCGCCTCATAAGCGGGGACCAATTTCATAAATCGATAGTATTCGACTGGTCTGACTAGTCAATCTAGAAATTGATAATTTCGCTCGAATTCGCAGTTTTTCTCCACTACGATTAG
>LIBO01000396.1 GCA_001438005.1 Verrucomicrobia subdivision 6 bacterium BACL9 MAG-120507-bin52
TTTTCATGGCGGAGGAAAGTTCGGAAGCTGAAGTGACGACTTCGTAGCGAGGGGCGGGGAAGCCTGAGGTTTTGAGGAAGTCGCGTTCTCGTTCGCGGTGTTGGCAGAGATGGAGGATGGAGGGGTCGGGTAAAACGGGGCGGAGGGTGGCGAGAAGGCGGAGGGATTCGATGGGAAGGTTTTCGAATTCGTAGGTGATTCCGTGGGAGGTTTCGGCGAGACGGCGGAGGGCGGCGGAGTCGTCAAACGGGGCGGTGAGGGTGAGATCGGCCACGGGAGCGGCGGGACAGGTGGGATCGGGATCGAGGATGGCGATGCGGTAGCCCATACGGCGGGCGGTGAGAGCGAGCATGCGGCCGAGTTGGCCTCCGCCGACGATTCCGATGGTTTGGCCGGGCGGAATCACGAAAGGTGACGAAAGAGGGCGATGACGAAGCGGGCGGCGGCGGTGGCGCCTTTTTTACCGATGGGAAAAGTGGCGACGGGAATTCCGGCAGGCATCTGGGCGATGGAGAGAAGGGAGTCGAGCCCACGAAGAGATTTGCTGGCCACGGGAATCCCTAAAACGGGAAGGGGGGTGAGAGCGGCGGCCATCCCAGGTAGGTGGGCGGCACCGCCGGCGCCGGCGATGAGAATCCGCAGGCCCCGTTTTTGAGCGGAGCGGGCGTAGGCGACGAGGCGAATAGGGGTGCGATGGGCGCTGACGATGCGGACTTCGGTCGGGATTCCTGCTTTGCGGAGAAGGGAGTGGGCGGGCTGGAGGGTAGGCCAGTCGGACCGACTACCCATGATGATGCCGACGAGAGGGCCAGAGCGTTTCAAGAGGTCAGATTACTGCCTTCTGGATTGAAGTGAAGAATTTTGGGGGGATTAGTGGGAGAGAGCTTCCAAAACGATGGAGGGGGTGATGATTTCCGGGAGGAGTTGGGGAGCGGAGCCGTCGGGTCGGAGTAGTACGTAAGTTGGGACTCCTTCGCGGCCGTACTTTTGCAGGGCAGCTGTGATGGTGGGGTCGCGGCGTGTCCAGTCGGCCACCAGAAAAGCGATATTCTTTTCGCGGAAGGCGGCTTGGACATCGGGGTGGGAGAGGGTGACGCGTTCATTGACTTGGCAGGTCAGGCACCAGGCGGCGGTGAAATCGATGAAGACTGTCCGACCGGATTGAAGTTGGCGGGAGACTTCCTCTTCCGACCAGGGGAGCCGATCCGAGTGA
>LIBO01000397.1 GCA_001438005.1 Verrucomicrobia subdivision 6 bacterium BACL9 MAG-120507-bin52
ACAGGTCAAAGCTTACCTCTTCGCCATCACCCGCCGCTGGATGGATCCCAATGGGGACGGAGATCCCTCGGACGGAGTGGATGGTTGGCGTCTCGACGTTGCGAACGAAGTCGGTACCGGTTTCTGGGCCGAGTGGAACGATTTGGTCCACTCGATCCAGTCCCAAGCCTACACCACTCCTGAAATCTGGGTCGAAGCCCCTGACTTTATGCGGGAGGGGAAGTTTGACGGGGTGATGAACTACTACGCTTTTGCCATGCCCGTCAAAGGTGGGCTGATCGATGGCACTCTTCCCATCCGCGATTTTGTCCGCCTCATCGAAGAGCGGCGCAAAAAGTTCACCGAGGAGGAAATTCCTCTGCTGCAAAATCTTTTCGATTCTCACGATACGGATCGCATGCCCTCCATGATCGTAAATCGCGACAGGCCCTACTATGGGAAAGCGGACGCCTTCGCCTACGACGTGGATATCTGGCCTGGCAGCCACGACAAACCCTACTTCATCCGTAAACCGGATGAAACGGAACGCAAACTCCAGCGCATGATCGTCCTTTTTCAGATGACCTACCCGGGTGCTCCTTACATCTACTATGGTACCGAGGCAGGAATGTGGGGAGCGGATGATCCGGATGATCGTATGCCCATGGTCTGGGCCGATCTGAAGTTCGAACCCCAAACCCTCAGCCCAGGGGGCCAACCCGCCCGACAGGATGATCTCAATTTCGACTTAGCTCTCCACGACTACTACCGGGATGCCATCGCCCTGCGCAAAAAATTCCCCGATCTCGTTCAGGGAAAGATGCAGATGATTGGCGCCGAGAATCAGAGTCGGACGTTCGCCTTCGCCCGAACCGGAACCGCTACACTGGTCGCCGTTTTCAATCGCCACCCCGAGGAGCAAACTTTCACCTTCCAGTTCGGCACGACCGATGGCTCCACCCCTGATCCCCTGGTACCTATCTTTGTGTCTTCGGGCCAACCCAGCAATGTTCGTGTTCAGCAAAAAGAGGGAAAAGCCAGCATCACCTTGCCTGGCTCGACAGGTGCACTTCTCAAGCAGAAATAAATCGCCGTCGCGACCTCTTTTTAGGTCGTTTTAACTCGAACAAATTGCCCCTTTTTCGGTCTAAGAAGGATGGCTAAGTCACTCTTGCTTAAAAGTTTTCACCAGCCGAGCTCATTGACCATTTTAGAGTCTGATTGCCAAGGA
>LIBO01000398.1 GCA_001438005.1 Verrucomicrobia subdivision 6 bacterium BACL9 MAG-120507-bin52
AGGGAGACAAAAGCCTCACGCTGGATTTCCTGCGCACCCGCATCCTCCGTGCCGCCGGCCGCTTCGTCGAACTGCGGAAAACCGCTGAACAGCTCCGTCGCCAACGGCCCGAGGAGCCCGAGGTGTGGGTCTCCCTCGCCGACGCCGTGCGCCACCAAGGCTCCCTGCAACAAGGGCGCACCATCCTGCTGGAGGCTGAACGTAAATTTCCCGACAATCCCCATATCAAATTCCAACTCGGGTGTTACCATTGCCAATTGCATGATCTGGACAAAGCCCGCTCCTACCTGCAGGCCGCCATTCGACTCGACCAGTCATGGGCGAACGCCGCCAAAGAAGATGCCGACCTCGCTCCTCTTCGGGAAAAGTCGTAACGCCTGTTGGTTTCTGCTGCCTCTCATACTCTTCACGTCTCTTTCGGGTTGTGGTCTCTTTCGGCGGCCAGCCGATTATAAAATTCCCACCGCCCAGCCTCTCTCCATCGCCCTGCCGGCAAACTTTTCCACGGGCTACCGCTGGGTGCTCGATCCACCTCTCCAAACCGCCCGCCTTCTCGATGAATCCTATACCTCGCCCAACCTCCCGGGTGCGCCCGGAACACAAACGTTGCGGGTCGTCTTTCCCCGCGAGGGTCGCTTCAACCTTAAGTTTGCCTATCGCCGCCTTTGGGAACCGGCCTCGATTCCTTCCGCGCAAACCACCAATGTCATCGTCGAGGTAATTTCGGGGCAGGAAAATCGCCCCCTGATGGAAAGACTCTTTACTAAGGATATCGAGCCGGCTTCGAATGTCCCCCAACCGGAAGAGGAAGAGCCGCAAAGCAAGCGAAGGGTGGAAATGCGTCGGCCGTAGGGCTTTGCTGGATTCCCAACAAAATTAGTAGAGCGGAACAATATTTTCCGTGCGGATCCATCCAGTATCCTGATTTGGCATTCGCACTTTGCTCCAACCTAAGAAAGATTTTTCCAGCCGGGCAATCGATCCGGGTGGATAACCCTTTTCCGCTTGGGTCTCCACCTCGGTTGGAATCGACCGCAACGGCTGAAAATCCACAATCATAACCGCCCTGGCGTCGGCTAATCTTCCATACATGCCCAAGGCTGACCCCGCCACAACGAATCCCAAAAGTCCGACGCAGCCTACGGCCACCGCCGCGGGGAAGAGCACTTTTTTTCGACCCGCAAAGTACCCCGACGCCAGCCACAA
>LIBO01000399.1 GCA_001438005.1 Verrucomicrobia subdivision 6 bacterium BACL9 MAG-120507-bin52
GGTGGAAGTTAAGACGGAGAGGCAAGCGAGGGAGCGTTGTTTGGGAAAATTGAATCGAGGGCGAGAGGCGGCCGAGGCGGCGTTGCGGATGTGGAAGCTCAAGGGGGTGGGTCGTGTCGGGTAAGCGCAGGGAAGGAAGGATTCTGGCGGCTCAGTTCCTCTACCAGCGGGAGGTGGGAATTTCCAGCATTCCACTGGACGAGGCCTTAAAGAATCTTTGGGAGCAGACGGAGGCAAAGCCGGAGGCGTGTGCTTTCGCGGAGGGACGAATCCGTGCGGTGATCGAGAAGCAAACGGAGGTGGATGCGGAGTTGAAGAAACTGGTGACGAATTGGGAGCCGGGTCGGATGGCTCCGGTGGATCGGGCGATTTTACGGTTGGCTCTGTGGGAGATGAAGTTTGCCGATGATGTGCCGCCGATCTCGGCCTTAAACGAGGCGATTGAAGTGGCGAAAGCATTGAGCACGGAGGAGTCGGGTAAATTTGTCAACGGGGTGCTGGACAAGGCGAGGCAGGGTTTGAGCAGGCCGGAGCGGACGATAACGAAAGCGGGAATTTAGTATTGGATGAGCATGCATTTGAGGCAGAGGTGGATGAGGCGGGCTCTGGAATTGGCCCGGAAGGCGGAGGAGGGGACGAGGCCGAATCCAAGGGTGGGGGCGGTGGTGGTGAAAGGTGGAAGGGTGGTGGGAGAGGGATTTCATCGTAGGGCGGGAGAGGCCCATGCAGAGGTGAAGGCATTACAGAAAGCTGGGGTGCACGCCAAAGGAGCGGATCTCTATGTGACGTTGGAGCCATGTTCGTCCCATGGACGGACGCCTCCGTGTACCGATCGAATCGTGGCAGCCGGAGTTCGGGAGGTTATTTACGGGGCAGGAGATGTGGATCGAAAAAACGCGGGCCGAGCGGATCGGATTTTGAAGCGAGCGAAGATCGGTGTGACCAGAGGGGTGTTACGGGAGGCGTGTGAAAATATTAACGAGGATTATCGGCACTGGACCACCCGTAAGACTCCGTGGGTGATTCTGAAGTTAGGGATGACGATGGATGGGTATTTGGCGGTGCCGGGCAAGAAATGGGTGACGGGAGAGCAGGCCCGGGCGGAGGTGCAGAAGTTGCGGGCGGGTTGCGATGCGATTTTGGTGGGGGCGGAGACGGTCAGAACAGATGACCCTCGATTGACGGTGAGAACAAAAAAAGTGGAGG
>LIBO01000400.1 GCA_001438005.1 Verrucomicrobia subdivision 6 bacterium BACL9 MAG-120507-bin52
TTCTTATTTTGTCGCTCGATCTTCCACAGATTGGCAATTGTTCGCAGGGTCGACATCAGGGAGCTCGGAGTCGTCAGAACAATTCGCTGATTGAACGCATACTCGAGCAGATCCGGATTCGCCCGCAAAGCCGCCCCAAAGGCCGGCTCAATCGGAATAAACATTACGGTGAAATCCAGCGACCTTCCCTCCAACAGATCCGGATAGGCCTTCCCAGAAAGATCATCAATAAACCTCTTCACCGCCGCCCCGTGCGCCTTGAGGCTCTTCTCTTGATCTGCCGGTTCAGTTGCTGAGCAGTAGGCGTCGTAATCCACTAAGGGCACCTTACTGTCGATTACGATGGCCCGGTTTTCGGGAAGAAAGACCACCGCATCCATTCGCTTTCGATCAGCCGACTCCTGCGTCCGATACTCCCGCCCCTTCTCCAGCCCCGAAATCTCTAGCGTCTTCTCCAACACCATCTCCCCCCATCGACCCCGGACTCCCGAATCATTTTTCAGGGCACTGGTGAGCGCATGGGTTTCCGATCCCAACTTCGTGCTCATAGCCTGGATCTGTTGGAGTTCCCTCCTTAAATCCCCCTGCAAGGTGGTTTCGGCCGTATGTACCTCGTCCACCCGTTTCCGGAACGCCTCCATCCGATCCAAAATCGGCCTCAACTCAATCCCCACCTGCTTCTGATTATCCTCGGCCAAGCGCTTCGTTCCCTCCGTCACCATTTGCTGGGTGACGGCACGGAAATCGGACTGCAGACGAACGGCCAGCTCCTCCCTCTCCTTTCTTGCTTCCACCAAAGTTCTTTCGGCCGATTCGCGCTCCGCCTCCGCCCGAACCGCCGCCTCCCGTGCCGCCCGACTTTGCGCTTCAGCTTGCGCCCGAGCTTGCTCCTGCTCCTCCGCTCTTCTTCGCGCCGCCTCTATCTCCCCCGAAATCTTTCCCATCTTGCCCGAAAAGTAAGCGTAAGCCCCGACTCCACCGGCAAAAAAACCCACCAGCCCTGCTATCCAAATACCCCAGTTCATCCGAAAATGGTTTCCCCCCGCCACTGCGGTGTCAATCGCCTACCCCTTGGCTCTCCTGCTTTCATCTCAATATCCTGCCATGAGGGGTGGGACAATTACAGGGTGACCTAAGGACCTCAATTTTCTAGAGTTGCGCAATGCACTTCTCTACTCCGCTTCTCACACTTCTACTTTTGCT
>LIBO01000401.1 GCA_001438005.1 Verrucomicrobia subdivision 6 bacterium BACL9 MAG-120507-bin52
CCCTCTTTTTTGAAAGAGCTGAACCCCACGATCACCAACCTTGTGGCCGGAACACCGCTGACCCTACCTAATCTCGACGGAACTCGAAAACTTCCGCCCGTCTCGCGCATCGTGATTATGATCTCAGAAACCACTCTTTTGGCTTTCGATACGAACAATAAAGTAGTGGCCTGCTTTCCCTGCTCGATCGCCGCCAATAAAACAAAGGTTCCGAATGTGCCTTTAACCGTGGCGAATATTGCGCCGAATCCCAACTACACCTTCGACCCGAAAGTTCTTCTCCAAGTGGCCCAGCAGGAGGGCATTACCAATAAGTTGATGCTTCCCCCCGGACCCAATAATCCCGTCGGGACGGCCTGGATTGGGCTCTCCCTGCAAGGATACGGCATTCATGGGACGCCCGAGCCTGAAGATATTTCAAGAACCGGATCCCACGGGTGTTTTCGACTGGCAAACTGGAACGCCACGAAGCTGGTGCGAGCGGTTCGCCCTGGAATCCCCGTCGAGGTTGTTCCCTAGTTCAAACTTGCTCCAGCCGATTACTTAAATCACCTACCGCGCAAAGCTCAACCAAACGGGCCAATGATCACTGGGCACATTCGATTCTTGCCAGACCCCTGACTTGTATTTTTTCGAGCTGATTTTTTTTTGCCATCCAGGGGAAAGCAAAATGGCATCGAAATCGGTCGCGGGATACTTGCCCTGACTATCCGGTCGCACGGTCGCCCCCTTGGGCCAGGGCAAATCACGCGCTACCGATACCCACCCCTCCGCCAAAAGTCCCCGCAAGGTCTTCTCCTTCCGGAAGTCTGGATTTTTCAGCGAACAGTTAAAATCCCCACCCACCACGATCGCGTCCGTTTCAGGCACCAAGCCGCGGCGTTGCCAATCCGCTCGTAGATATTCGATGGCCCGCTCCCGGCGTTTCGATGTCACCTCCCTACCCCCCCGGTTGCTCTTTAGGTGGACAACATAAGCGGTCCACGAGCCCTGACGCCGGGTTCTCCACTCCACCCCTAAAAAGCCACGCACCGGACGATCCAGTGTCATTGGCAATTTTTCGAAATTCACCTCCCAAGCCTCTTGCCAAGGAACTCGGCTACAAATGGCCAGATTTTGGGGGGGAAGGGATTTTTCCTCATCCTCCACTCGTTCAAAGCGCGTGACCGCCTGCCATGGCAAGTCAGAAA
>LIBO01000402.1 GCA_001438005.1 Verrucomicrobia subdivision 6 bacterium BACL9 MAG-120507-bin52
CTTCTGGCGTTTTCTCAGGGCTTACTTTATTCGCCTTGGCTTTCTCGATGGCTTTCCGGGCTTTTATATCGCCGCTTCCACCTTCTACTCGACCCTCGTCCGGCATACGCGTTTGCTGGAGCATAATCTCAGCAAGCGGCCTATCCCGCCTAAACCGTAATTAGAATGTGGATTTGTGATTTCGAATTTCGAAAAGCCGGCGCATAAGCGCAGAACTCATCAAGCCGGAGGCGAAAATAGCTTGGGCTAGGGAAATGTTTGAGGGGACCAATCCGCAATCCGAATTTCTAAATGACTTTTCCCTGTTTGTTTTTGTCTGATTGCGGGTAGTAAAAGGGGATGGAAGCCCGAAGCGTAGAAGCTGTCGTTCGAACGCTGAATCAAGCTGGGGTAAGGTATCTTATCGTGGGTGGGGTTGCGGTAAATGTTCATGGATATGTGAGATTGACCATGGATCTTGATTTGGTGATTCAACTAAAACCCGAAAACATCGTGGCGGCTTGGGAGGCTATGGAAAAGATTGGGTACCGAGCCCGGATTCCTGTCAGTGGAAAAGATTTTGCCGACGAACAGAAAAGGGAGTTATGGAGAAGGGAAAAGGGAATGTTGGTTTTGCAGTTCTGGTCGGATCAGCACCCCCGAACTCAAGTCGATGTCTTTGTCAGGGAGCCATTTGATTTCGACAAGGAACACGCGAGCGCGCTGCATCAAGAGCTTGCGCCCGGCCTGATTGCCAGGGTCGTGGGTTGGGATGCATTGATTCAGATGAAAAAAGAGGCGGGTCGCTTGAAGGATCTGGCAGACATCGATATGCTAGAAAAAATTGGAAAACTTAAATGACCCAAGAAGAGTTCGACAATCATCCAGCATGGAAAGACGCTAACTATGAGGGGGCCGAGCGAACCATGTTACAAAACGGAATGAGAATGACCCTGATAGAAAAACTCCGCTGGTTGGAGGAGGCAGAAACATTTTCGCTGCAATTCCCCATCAATCGCCGCCGCGCCATCGCGGAAGGCCGGCTACCGCCGGAAGGCTGATTCATTTTGAATTTTGGATTTCGAAATTCCAAATTCGGAATTCGCAATCACCGTAACCTTTTCGATGTTCGTCCAGCCGCTGTAAATATTGCCAACAGTTCCTTGGCCTCCTGCATAAGCCTTATGGCCTCCTGATGTGCCCCGA
>LIBO01000403.1 GCA_001438005.1 Verrucomicrobia subdivision 6 bacterium BACL9 MAG-120507-bin52
AAAGAGGGGGAAAAAGTTTTTCTCGAGCAGGCCAAGAAAGTGCGGCGCTACGGTGCGGCGGTGATCGTGATGGCGTTTGACGAGGAGGGGCAAGCGGCGGAGGCCAAGCGTAAGGTGGCGATTTGCCGGCGGGCGTACCAATTGCTGACGGAGAAAGCAGGGTTAGCCCCGGAGGACATTATCTTTGATGTGAACATCTTGACCGTGGCGACGGGAATTGAGGAGCACAACAACTATGCGGTGGAGTTTATCGAGGCGGTTCGAGAAATTAAAAAAACTCTGCCCGGATGTAAAACGAGCGGGGGATTGAGCAATATTTCATTCTCTTTCCGAGGGAACAATCCGGTGCGGGAGGCGATGCACTCCTGCTTCCTCTACCATGCGATTCAGGCGGGGCTGGATATGGCCATTGTGAACGCGGGGCAGTTGGCGGTATACGAGGAGATTCCGGCGGATTTAAAAGAGCGGGTGGAGGATGTTTTGTTAAATCGGAGGCCGGACGCGACGGAGCGGATGTTGGAGTTTGCCGAGACGGTGAAGTCGGGGGGGAAGGCGGTGGTCAAGGATGAGGTATGGAGGAGTGGAACGGTGGATGAGAGGTTGCTGCACGCTTTGCTGAAGGGAATTACGGACCATATCGATGCAGATACGGAAGAGGCCCGGCAAAAGTATGGGCGACCGTTGCTGGTGATTGAAGGACCTTTGATGGGTGGGATGCGGCACGTGGGTGATCTGTTTGGTGCGGGCAAGATGTTCCTGCCCCAGGTGGTCAAGAGTGCGCGAGTGATGAAAAAGGCGGTGGCCTATTTGACTCCGTTCATGGAGAAGGAGAAAGAAGCGGCGGGAGACAAGAGTAAGGGAGCGGGAAAAATCTTGATGGCCACGGTGAAGGGAGATGTGCACGACATTGGCAAAAATATCGTGGGGGTCGTCCTGGCGTGTAACGGGTATGAGGTCATCGACCTCGGGGTCATGGTGCCTTGTGAAAAGATTTTGGACGAGGCTAAGACGCACGGAGTCGATGTAATTGGTTTGAGCGGGCTGATCACGCCTTCGTTGGACGAAATGGTTACAGTGGCGCAGGAGATGAAAAGGGAAAAGTTTCAGATTCCGCTTTTGATTGGCGGGGCGACGACGAGTGCTGCGCACACGGCGGTGAAGATTGCGCCAGCGTATCACGGGTCGG
>LIBO01000404.1 GCA_001438005.1 Verrucomicrobia subdivision 6 bacterium BACL9 MAG-120507-bin52
CGCCATCCTCGTCGGATGGATCGACCGAAAATCCCTCGAAAGTTCCCTCCCTTAGACTTAAGTCACTAGCTGTGAATAGTTTATAATATTTCCACCAGCCCCTACCATTTTTACGCACCCTATGATATGTTGCACTGTGAGCATTCTCCCAAAACTGAGAGAAGATTTCCAAAGTGCAGAGTCCGCCGTCGGTTACGCCAATTTAGGTATGTTTGCCGATGCCTTGGCCGAGCTCGACCATCTCTCCCCCCAAATGACGCTGGATGATGGTGTTCAAGAATTCAAACTTCGCCTCCTTGAAAGAGCTGGGCGCTGGCAGGATGCGGCCGGCCTGGCCGCCCGCCTCGCCACCAACCACCCCGACGAATCCCGCTGGTTCATCGCTTGGGCCTTCGCCAAACGTAGAAGCGACTCCCTCGAGACCGCCTCCAAAATCCTCACCGATGCCGCCAGCCTCCACCCCAAAGACCCCCTCATCCAATTCAACCTCGGTTGTTACGCTGCCCAACGGGGGGATCTCACCACCGCACAAACCTACGTTCGCCGCGCGATCGAGCTCGATCACGACCTCGAAAAACTCGCCCACCAAGATCCTGATCTCGAACCCCTCCGCCAAGCCCACCTGATCGATTAAGCTGCCCCGCTTTTTGGGTGTCCCGCCCTCGCCCTACCCCCGCCGTTGAATCACCAACAAAGTAATATCGTCCGACCTCTCTGCCTCTAAGACAAAGCCCTCCACCCGCTCAATCACTCGCTCCGCAATCTTCTCCGCCGAGAATCCCGCCACCCCCGTCACCGCCTGCTCCAAACGATCCTCCCCAAATAAGTCCTTCGCCTCATTCATCGCCTCTGTCACCCCATCCGTATAGACCAAGAGCGACTCTCCTGGCGCCAACTCCAACTCTCGCTGCCCAAATTTCGCCTCCTCAAAAACCCCCAGCGGCATTCCCCCGGGCGGCTCATACACCCCCTTTCCTTTTCCCGTCACCCGAATGGGTGGATTGTGGCCCCCTTGCCCATACACCATCCGACCCGTTTGCGTGTCCACGATTCCCAAAATCATCGTGACAAACAAGCTCGCCTGATTTTCTTTGGCCAACTGCGCATTCACCCGATCCATAATCTCCACTGGTCCCCGCCCCGGAATGGCGATCGCCCGAATCAAGGTTCGCGTCACCGC
>LIBO01000405.1 GCA_001438005.1 Verrucomicrobia subdivision 6 bacterium BACL9 MAG-120507-bin52
AGCCCCGACGCCGGTCGGGGTGGAGGGGTTGGAGAGAAAAGGGGTTAACCCTCCTTCGTCCCGCAGTTGCGGGACTACGAAGGGCGCCCTAAAAGGGCGGGGCGCCCGCTGCGGGCGGGGATGGGTGAATTGTGGTGTTGCCTCATGGCTTGAACCTTTCCGTTTAGGCATTTAACCTAAATTAGGTGACCTTAACTCTGATCGATGAACCCGCTTTGGCTGGAATCCCGGCAGATGAGCTGCGGATGGATTTGGCCTGTGGAATGTACCGGGAAGGCAAGATCACAGCGGTTACGGCTGCTCATCTTGCTGGGGTCGGTATCGTTCGTTTTCAGGAAGAGCTACGCCATCGTTCCATTCCCCGGGCCTATGATACAGGCGATCTGGAATCTGATCTGGCCTTTCTTCGGAGTCCGATCACCGCGTGACGGTTGTCTCGGATACTTCCGTCCTTCTTAATCTTTGCCTGATCGGCCAGCAGGAAATCTTACGGGTCTTTTTTAAGCAGGTGTGGGTTCCGGCTGAAGTGAAGCTGGAGTTTGAGAATCTGGTACGAACGGATTTGAGATTTAAAAGTGTAGCGTGGCCACAGTGGGCGGAAGTTCATCAACCCAAGAACCCGAAACTTCCCTCATTGGACAGTTGGCATCTTGGTCCAGGAGAAATCCATGCTTTGGCGTTAGCCCTAGAGCACCGCTCGACCATTCTGATTGATGAGAAACTGGGACGGCGTGCGGCCAGACTACTCGGATTACAACCTTTGGGAGTGGTGGGACTTCTGGTCGAAGCCAGAACTCGAAAGATGATCCCCGAGCTTCGTCCTCTCTTTGCTCGACTTAAGCAGGAGGCGGGCTTTTGGGTTTCGGAAGACGTGGAATGGCGGGCGTTTCAGGAAGTAGGCGAGGCGTAAATTTATTTTTGGGGAAGAGATTGCGCACGCCAAGCCCCGACCTGGTCGGGGTGGAGGGATTGGGGAATTTAGGATTTGGGATTTTGCCCCGCAGTTGCGGGATCCCGCATGGGCGGGAAAATTCGGAATGCGAAATTCGAAAATTGGAGAGTGGCCCTCCTTCGTCCCGCGGTTGCGGGACTATGGAGGGTTTAAAGTGAGAAGGGGGCAGGCGAGAGGTGGAAGAGGGGCTTGAAGGGAGAGGCAGAGGGTTTAGGTTAGGT
>LIBO01000406.1 GCA_001438005.1 Verrucomicrobia subdivision 6 bacterium BACL9 MAG-120507-bin52
GGGCTCGATCCGTTGTGAAATAAGAGACGACTCTGCCGGTGTACGAACGGAGCGACCTCTTTTGACGCCTCCCCGAATTCTCTCCTGATTCGCGACGTGCCCGGCAACGATTCCGGGGCTTTCACGTCGGTTCTTTGAAACTTAATCAGGAGATAAAGATATGAAATATGTTCTCTTGGCTGTAACGGTGCTCTTCACCGCAGGATTGGCCTTCGCGGCCGACTGCTGTGGGTGCAAATGCGTTGAGTGCCAACCGGGCGTTTGTCAGTCCTGCAATTGCGGGTGCTGAACCTGAGTTAGCCAATTGGGGCGTGTATCCCTCGGGGTGCACGCCCCTTTTTTTTGTGGGCAGGGTTAGTAGCGGCGGGTGGTGCCTTTGTCCGCGTAAGGGGAACTTTTCTGGCCACCCCGCTCAAGGGGAACGGTGGTTGAGGGTGAGATGTATTTTGATTTTTTTTCGGAACAAGCTGAGCTCTCTGACGGACAACAGTCGTGGCAGGCATTTGGGCACTGCTCGCTTTGGGCCAGCGGAAGGTAGGAGAGCAGAAGAAGCAGGGCGGGAATCAGGGCGCAGGTGGAGTTCATCTTTTTACGATATCTTGTAGAGGGGAGGGGTCAACGATCGGTTGGGGGAAGATCGAGGGCACGGGCGCGAGTGGAGGCGGCATCTGCCTCCTCCGTCCGGTTGAGTTCCCGATAGAGAGCGGCGAGTAGGTTCCACCCCGCACGATTTTTAGGTTCGAGTTGAGTCGCTTTTTCGGCGTGGGGAATGGCATCACGGTACTCGTCTAAGCCGGCGTAGGCGGTGGCCAAGTTGAGCCAGGCGCGGGCTTCGCCTGGGGCGAGTTGGGTGGCCTGTTCCGCGGCGGTCTTGGCGGTGGAGAAGTCGTGGGCGGCATTGAGACTGGCGGCCAACTGAACCCAAGCACGCGGATCCTCGGGGCCACGTTGGGTCGCGGTCTCGGCTGCCTGCCGGGCATCGGCCAAGTGACCGGTGGCGAGTTGAGCGGCGGAGAGGATCGACCAAGCGCGGCACGATTCTGGATTGAGTCGGGTGGCTTCTTCGGCGGGCGAGAGAGCTTTGGCAAACAAGCCTTGGGAAAGGTAAATCTCGGCAAGTTCCTCCGCCGTATCGGCATCGTCCGGGTCGAGTTGCCG
>LIBO01000407.1 GCA_001438005.1 Verrucomicrobia subdivision 6 bacterium BACL9 MAG-120507-bin52
GGCCTGAGTAGCGGATGAGGGAGCGGAGGGTACAATCATTTTTAATTCTTAATTTTGGATTTTGGATTGGCGGCACCAGCTCCTGCCCCGATAAAACGGGCAGGCTCGAGCTCATGCAGTTTGGAGTTCGATTTCGCGAGTTTCAACCACAAGGGGCATTCCTTGGGATGAACGAACAGCGAGGCAGGCTTGCATGGCTTCGCGTAGGTTGGCGGTAGCTTCTTGCTGGGTTTTGCCTTGGCTGACACATCCGGGGATGGCCGGGCATTCCGCAATCCAGATGCCGTCCTCGTCTTGCTGGAGTGTGGTGATGAACTTCATGCGTTGATTTTAACTCGGAAATTTAAGGTGTCGAGGGTGGACGGAGGAGGGGGATTGGGGGAAGGGCCCTGCTACGTCCCGCATGCGCGGGACTACGCAGGGTTTGAAAAGATTAAGCGAGGGGGATGGGATCGACGGCGTTCGCTTGAATATCTTGTTGGAGCAGGTCGAGATATCGGTGGAGTTGGGTGCGAAAGGCGGGATTTTTCATGGTGGCGTTGGCTCCCAGCGGGTCATTTTTATCTCGATAGAAAAGAAGAAAGAGATCGTTCTCGGCCACGGCCAAAAGGTAGATCACCCGCTTGGGGCCTGAGCGGCTGGTGCCATAGGCTTTGAGAAGTCGGGTTCCCTTGGGAAGTCCGGATCCGGCAATCGGGGTGGCGAGCACCACGCGGGCGGTACGCTGCAGAACGGCGAGATCATCGGCCGGGAGGATGCGACCAAATTCTTTGCGGCTTATCTTGCGGGAGAGGAGCAACCTCATCGTCGCTTGGCGGCCCAAGAGCGAGCGACTGAGTCCATGCGAGCTTGCGTCTTGGAATCGACAGCGATTGGTTCGACGTGCCCAGCTTCCACAGAAAATGGAATGGAGCGGGTTTGGACAATCTTTTTCAGATAAAGGCGGACGGCGGTGGGCAGATCGATGCCCATGGAGGAGAGAACAGAATCAGCCTCGTCTCGGAGTTCCGCCGGCAAGCGTATCTGCAGGGATTTCGTGGCAGTTGTCATTCAATTCCATTGTAAACGCAATGAGTAACATTGCAAGCCGGTTGTTGGTTTGAATCCGGAAATGCCTACGTCCCGCATGCGCGGGACTACGAAGGGCGCTCGCGAGG
>LIBO01000408.1 GCA_001438005.1 Verrucomicrobia subdivision 6 bacterium BACL9 MAG-120507-bin52
TACAGCCATGGCGGGTGGTGGTGACGAGGTCGGGTAAGTTGCCGAAGGGAGCCAAGCTTTTTCGCGATCGGTACAGCGATCGGACTTTGGTATATCGAAACAAGAAGTGGAGCAAGGTGTTGAAGGATCTGCATCGCAGGGGAGTTTCACGGCTTTTGATTGAGGGTGGGGCGGAGGTGGCGGAGGGGTTGGTCAAGGCAGGCAAAGTGAATGAGGTGGTGATCTATCTGGCTCCGATTCTGTTGGGTTGGCGGGGGAAGGGATTACCACGGGTGGAGGATTGGGAAAGTTGGAGCTGGCGGGAGATGGTCAGCTCCAGCGCGGGGAAAGACCTGTGCTTGCGTGGAAAGCTGGGAGGAGCGAAGTAAGAGTATGTTCACGGGCATTGTTGAGGAGGCGGGAGTGGTCCAAGCGGTGACGCGCCGAGGCAAGGGGTGGAGTTTAGAAGTGGAGGTGGGCTCGATTGTGCTTGGGGTGAAGATCGGGGACAGCGTGGCGGTGAACGGATGCTGTCTGACAGTGACGGAGGTAAAGGGAAAGAGGCTTATTTTTGATCTGCTGGATGAGACGAAGGAGAAGACGAATCTGCAGTCGGCCCATGTGGGGACAAGGGTGAATTTAGAAAGCTCGCTGCGAGCGGACGGAAAGGTGGGGGGACATTTTGTCACGGGTCATATCGACGGGACGGCCTCTGTCTTAAAGTGGGCAAGATCGGGAGAGGATTGGGAGTTGGAAGCGGAGGTGCCAGAGGGGATGGAGCGTTATGTAGTGCCGAAGGGCTGCGTGGCGATCGACGGAATCAGTTTGACGATCGGAAGAGTGGAGGGACGGAGGTTTAATGTCTGGATCATTCCGCACACCTATGAGGTGACGACCCTGAGAGATCGCAAGGCGGGGGATCAAGTGAATCTGGAGTGCGACCTGCTGGCCAAGTATGTTGAGAAGATGAGCGGAGCAAAAAAATGAGCGGGTTGCCGCCCGAGCTGGAGAAGCTACTGGTTTTGCAGGAGCGGGAGCAGAGGCAGATGAGGTTGAGCAAGGAGCTGGGGGCGTGGCCGAACGAGATGAAGGCTTTGGAGCAGAAGCGGGTGGAGGTACGGGCTGGGGCAGAGAGGAAGAGGCTGGAGGCACAGAGCGCTGAGGTGGAGC
>LIBO01000409.1 GCA_001438005.1 Verrucomicrobia subdivision 6 bacterium BACL9 MAG-120507-bin52
CCCGGTCAAGGAGATGGAATGGCCCAGTGAGAAGAGCTCCTGCGCTTGTGCCGATGTTCCCGAAAAGCAGTGAAAGACGGCCTGAAGTCGTCCGGAGTAGGGTTTCAGCGTGGTCAGAGTGTCCGCCCAACTATCCCGCTGATGGATGACGACGTTGAGTTTCAATTCGAGCGCGAGATCGAGTTGCTGCTGAAAAAAAATGGATTGGCGATTCTTGAGATCGTCATCGGCCAGTTCCAACTCTTCTCGGCCAGGGGAGACCTCTCCCATGGTGGAGGAGGTAGCAGCCAGAGCGGTGGACGAGCGACTTGGAAGGCGGTGATAATCAAGTCCACACTCCCCAATCGCCACGACTTTGGGATGACGAGCCAGTTGGGCGAGTTCGTCGACGGCTGATTCTGGCGCCTCTTGGACTTCAGATGGGTGGAGCCCGACGGTAGCGTAGATTTGGGGGAAGGTATCCGCTAAGGCAAGGGCCGCACGGCTGGTTTGTAGGGTGGTTCCAATGGAGATGATTCGGGTGACGCCGGCTTCGGTCGCCCGCTGAATGATGTCCGCCCGGTCGGCATCAAAGTCAGGGAAATCGAGATGGCTATGAGTATCGATCAGCACAGCATTCCCACTTTATGAGAAAAGGATGGGAAAAGGAGTTTTTTATCGCTTCAACAATTTCTTTTCCTGCACTTCCCTTTGGATGTAGAAAATTGAGATGAATCGAAAAGGAACCGTAAACCAGCCGGAGGTTTCAGCGAAGGCGAAAGGCAAAGGGTCGGCTCTCTCTGTCGAAAATCGGGCGCTCGAGTGTTCTCGAATTGTGACGCGACTCCTCGATTTAATTGATCGGCACATGGCCTCGATTCTAAAAAGTGAGCTGACGATCAGTTGGGCTGATCTGCAGCTCGTCTTGCTGGCCTTGGAAGCGGATGCGGATGGAAGGGACGTGAATATCCACTTAGATGGCGGGGATGAGATTGCGGCTTATGTGAGGCGGAATCTTTTTGATGAGCTGGTGGGGGAACCCAGCAACATTTTTTACACCGTCCAAGTGGATGCCAAGACAGTCAGGTACGAAGCCATGCCAAAGGATTTTTGGAAAGAGTGTATCGCTCGGTTGCGGGAAAAGTTGCGAGAACTGCGCGAGAAAAA
>LIBO01000410.1 GCA_001438005.1 Verrucomicrobia subdivision 6 bacterium BACL9 MAG-120507-bin52
CGGTGGGGTTGGAGGCGTAAGCTTTCGCTAACTTCAGATTTCCAAGTTTGTCGAACGAGAGGATGAATCAGGTGGTTGACGGTGGCGGTTACGGAGGAATCTCGCATCATCGTCGCGGCCAACAACCCGCGATCCAAGTTCTTCGAGGAATCTAGAATCCCCTCCCCAAGCGAGTCAACCAGTTTTCGGTACCCCTCGGCCCCCCTCTCATAGAGCCGATGCACAATCTCATCCGCTTCCATGACTCTCCACCCCTTCTCGACCAACATCCGCCCCACGGTGCTTTTCCCCGCGGCCATCGCTCCGGTGACCCCGAAAACCCGCCCATGCCCGGGCTTGGCTATCTCCTTATCCAAGGGTAACTTGTCTTGTCTCATCGATGGCGGCCGTAGTTCAGTTGGTAGAACTCCAGATTGTGATTCTGGCTGTCGCGGGTTCGAGTCCCGTCGGTCGCCCTCTTTTTTTTACTCCATCGTGCCTGCCTTGGTTCATTTCTTCTTTTCTCCCTCCGTATCTCGCATCCTAGGCCCCCACCGCGCATCGGGCACGTTTAACTCGTACCAATCGAGAAGCTGATCCGCTCTTCTCCGCATCTCCCGCCAACGCTCCACCGCACGATCCGCATCTTGCCAAGCTTTCTCCTGCTCTTTTTTCTGCTCCTCGCTCGAACCCGACTCGAGCGCCTGCCGATATCGGAAAATCGCTGGCCTTAAAAAGGGATCCGCCGTGGCCTCTAATTGTATCAACTCCCCCGATAGCGCGCCCCTATCCTCTCCGCCCCGAACTTTCGTCTTGGCCGCCCTCTGTGCCAGATCCCGCAATCGCTTCTGCGTTTCCTCCGGCGATTGTGGGAATCCCCCGCCCTTCCAATCCGCACTCCGTAAACTGCGCCGCCAGGCCCCATCCTCCTCGGGGGTGTCCGACCAAAATTTTCCAGGACACCCCACCGCGACCCACTCTTGAAACCTCATCCGATGATTTGCCGAAGTCGCCCGCGCAAACAGCCTCGCCGCCAACAAGCGACGAAGTTCTCGGGTCAATGGATCCTCCGCTAACCGACCGTCCTCTTTCCAACTTTGGATCCGACCCAACCCCGCCTCCTCCCCTCCGCTCGCCCACGCCGCTACTCGCCCCAACATT
>LIBO01000411.1 GCA_001438005.1 Verrucomicrobia subdivision 6 bacterium BACL9 MAG-120507-bin52
CGTCGGCAGCACCATGGATGGTGCTCCCATGATTATGTACGGCCAGGAAATCGGCACCGCGGCTTCACTCAGTTTTGACAACTACGAGGTCAATTTCGGAAAAAGTATTCCCCACTTCAAGGCATGGAACTCGATGCAACCCCAGTGGACCGCTTGGGGATTAAACTCACTCGGGGTTCAGAATCTAAAACCCGCCTATGCCGGTGCCGGTAAAGCTCGGGAATTCAGTCCCGCTCTGCGCTCATCCAGTCGCTGGTTCCTGAATCCAATCGGTTCAAATAATCCAGATCAAAATATCTTCGCCGTGGCCAAGTATGAGGAGGCCAACGCCTCCCCCGCCACCAAGGATGTTGTTTTTGGCTTCGTCAATTTAGACCGAACCACTGCCCGCCAAAACACTTTCGCTATTCCCTCGGGTCTCGGCACCCTCCTCGGCATCAAATCTGGTCGGACTTATAACGTCCGCAACATCGCCGCCTATCTCGGACCTAATGGAGAATACCCAACTCGTCGCGATTCCCTCCTTTGGGAAGCGGCTGGACGAACGGGTGCAAGCATTCTCGCAGACGGTATCTTCATCGGAATGAAATCAGTCCCTTCCACCGATTCCGCTTGGGAATCAGCTCCTTTCGAAGCCCAATACCTCAAACTCTACGACGTCACCCCACCGCCCGCTGTATCAGGATCTCCCACAACCTCCTCCTCCACTACCGCCGACGGCACAACTACCGTTTCTTGGAATGAAGTCACCGACCCAGAAGGTCTAACTCCCACTTACCGGGTTACGGCCAGCAACGGATCCACTGTCGAGACGACCTCAACCTCAGTTTCATTCCCAGGACTGACCCCCGGAGCCTACACCTTCACCGTCACTGCTCTCAATCCAAATGACCCATCAAAAACATCCACACCCTCCAGCCCTAGCCCCTCCGTCCGCTCTCTTTCCTCAACCGGGGATGAGGACGGCGACGGTCAGACCAACGCCGATGAGCTAATCGCAGGCACCGATCCCCTCAACGCCAACTCCCGCTTTGAGATTGAAACCATCGTCGCCACTCCAACCGGAACTACTCTCACTTGGACTCGCGTCGTGGGACGCACGTACACCGTCGAAGCCCGCGATGATCTCTCCAGCGG
>LIBO01000412.1 GCA_001438005.1 Verrucomicrobia subdivision 6 bacterium BACL9 MAG-120507-bin52
AGATCCGATCACCATGCAAACGTATGAGAGGGACCCTCGCAGCATCGCCATCCGCGCGGAAAAATATCTACAGAGCACGAAGATTGGCGACACCGCTTTCTTTGGACCGGAAGCGGAATTCTTTATTTTTGATGATGTTCGCTATGACTCCTCCTCGCGGGGCTCTTTCTATCAAGTGGATTCTGCCGAGGGCATCTTCAACAGTGGCCGCGAAGAAATGCCGAACACTGGGTACAAAATCCGTCACAAGGAGGGATACTTCCCGGTTCCTCCGGCCGACACACAGCAGGATATCCGCAATGAGATTACTCTCATGCTGGAGGATCTCGGGGTGCAGATTGAGCGGCAGCATCATGAAGTCGCCACCGCTGGTCAAGCCGAAATCGACATCCGTTTCGACTCCCTGGTTCGCACGGGCGACAAGATGAACCTCTACAAGTATGTGGTTCGCAATGTCGCTCGGCGCCACGGCAAGACCGCCACTTTCATGCCGAAACCTCTCTTCGGAGATAACGGCTCGGGGATGCACTGTCATCAAAGCATCTGGAAAGACGGCAAGCCGCTCTTTGCCGGAAAGGGCTATGCCAACTTGAGCGAACTCGCTCTCTACTACATCGGCGGAATCATCAAGCATGCCCGGGCATTGACTGCCATCACGAACCCGACAACGAACAGCTTCAAACGGTTGGTTCCCGGGTACGAGGCGCCGGTTAACTTTGCCTACAGTGCGCGGAATCGTAGCGCGGCGATTAGGATTCCGACCTACTCGTCGAATCCCAAGGCGGTCCGTATTGAATTCCGCACCCCCGACCCCGCCGCCAATCCTTATCTCGCTTGCGCCGCGCAGATGCTGGCGGGCTTGGATGGTATTCAAAACAAGATCCATCCGGGCGATCCGCTGGACAAGAACCTTTATGAGTTGCCGCCCAAGGAGCTCGCCAAGGTGCCGAGCGCGCCCGATTCACTCCTCGGCGCCGCTCAGGCCCTCGAGAAGGATCACGAGTTCCTGCTCAAGGGAGACGTCTTCACCAAGGATATGGTGGATACAATTATTGAAATGCGAGTGAAGGATTACGACGCCTTGCGTTTGCGTCCTCATCCGTATGAGTTCTTCATGTATTACGACGTCTAAAAAA
>LIBO01000413.1 GCA_001438005.1 Verrucomicrobia subdivision 6 bacterium BACL9 MAG-120507-bin52
GCTGTAGGGATCCATGAATATTGGGTTGAATTGTTTCCTCCAAATCCTAACGAAATTGGCGCGCTATAAGCCGATGAGGATTCGGTGGGTTCCGAACCGTCTAATGTGTATCGAATTGTTCCATTAGGGACGGCTGAGGTAATTGTTACCGTTTGACTGCTCGAATAAATTCCAGCTGGTAACGAAACAGTTGGCGGATCAATTGGAATAGCCTCAGTTCCAGCCGTGGTGTTGGCCGTACCCCGTGTCGGCGTATTATAGAAATAGAGAACGCCAAAATTTGCTCCCATTCCGCGCCCCATAGAACGACCTACAGCCGGGGTGCCTGTCGTGCCGATCGCCAGCGCAGGGTACTCATCAATCGTCGTCAACCCGTCAGGTGCCGTAAGCACAATTGGCTCCCCGCCGGATTTAATGGCAAAGCCAGTGGCACGCAGTTGGCCTGCAGGATACGTGCCGGAGATGGCAAAGTCAGTGGTTGAGCCACACCAAACAATCAGATATCCACCTGCCGCTAAGGTGGTGCCAGCTGGAAAGGTAAACTTAATCCTGTTCGAGGCGCTATCAGAAAGGTAATGGCCAGAAAGATCGAAGGAGGCGCTGTCGGGATTATAAATCTCAACCCAGTCGATCAACTGACCATGGGTGTCGGGAAGCGAAGTGTTGGATGACTGAACTTCGTTGATGACTGGGCCACACCAAAGGACACAAGGGTAAAAGCAAAATAAAGCCAAAACCCAATGAATGATATTTGGCCTCCGAATAATTGACACTCTTTATATTACTGCATAAACCTCTGAATATCAACTGGTTTAAACGGTTCTCGAAAAGAAGTTTATTTACTGCAAAGTGTTGCAATGCAGTTTGTAACGCTCAACCCGTGTTCGTAGGGCCGCCCGCGTAACGCCCAATACTTCTGCCGCCCGCTTCACATTTCCATCGGCCTCTCGCAGGGCTTTCTCGACTAAAATCTTTTCCCCAGCAGCCAGCAGATCTCCTCCCTCTCCCGCTACCTGACTCACCATACTCCACCACCCAGTCTCACCTCCAACCTGTCTCTCAGAAGCGACCCCCGAGACTTCAGGTGGCAAATCTCCTGGCTCAATCGATTCTGCCGCCGCACACACC
>LIBO01000414.1 GCA_001438005.1 Verrucomicrobia subdivision 6 bacterium BACL9 MAG-120507-bin52
GGACGACACGAATGAAAACTTTTATGGGGAGCGGCTGAATCCCCGGGAGATTTTGGATGGCAAGGTCAAGAAAACTCCCGAAGCGGTTCAGCAATTATGGAAAGCATTAGAGGAGTTGGACCAGAAGCCGGAGATCAAAGGAAAGACTCCCTCGCCGGAGAGTAAGAAAAAGAGCACGAGCTAGATTTATGGCTGATCCCGTTAAACCCAATTTACCGCCGATTGTTGGGGAGGCTTCGGCCACACAGACGGTGGCAACGGGTGCGGCCAAAGCGGCGGCGGGCGGTGTGGCCAAAGTGGCGGCATGGCACACGGTTTCGTTGGCGACGGCGGCAGCGCTGGGGTTGGGGGGTGGGGGTTACTACCTGCAACGAGACATGAAGGCGCGAACGCAGTTGGCCGAGATGGAGCAGCAGGCGGGGGCTTTGGAGGACCGGGCGAAGAAGGCGGATTTAGCCAAGGAGGCGTTGCAAGCTCAGTTGGATCAAGCCAAGCAGGAGGCAAGCAAGCAATCCATGGAGTTGGAAAAAGCGAAATCGGAATTAGCCCGGCTGAAAGATGTTGCGGAGGCGGAGCGTAAAGTTTTGGAAAAGAAGATAGCGGATCAGCAGATCCGCTTGGAGAAGTTGAAGGCGACGACGGTGCCGACCGAGCAGGAGCAGCGGATGGAGGATGAATTAAAAAGAAAGTTGGCGGATCAGGACGTAGTCATTTCGCGGTTGAAAGATCAACTGAAGGTGACGGTGGCGAGTGAGATTCTATTTCCGAGCGGTTCGGCGGAGCTAGCTCCAGCGGGGGCGGATGTTTTGCGAAAAGTGGCGGCGGCGGCGAATCAATCCCAAGACGAGGTGCGGGTAGAGGGGCATACGGATAGCGACCCGATTGCGTCGGTCTTGGCGCAGTATTATCCCACGAACTGGGAGCTTTCGACCGCTCGGGCGGCGGCGGCGGTCCGGACCTTGCAAGCGACCGGGATGGTGCCGGCGGAGAGATTAGCGGCGGTGGGGTATGGGGATAGTCATCCAGTGGCGCCGAACGATACGGTGGAGGGCAAGGCCAAGAATCGCCGGGTGGAAATTATTTTTAAACCGATTCCGAAGCCTTAGGGCAGTGCCGGGACTGGCCC
>LIBO01000415.1 GCA_001438005.1 Verrucomicrobia subdivision 6 bacterium BACL9 MAG-120507-bin52
TGCTTGGATTTCTTACATTTTCAGAACGTTCACCTTGCCCGCCTCAGGCCGGTTGCCGTTCTGCTGCACATCCAAAATATTGCTTCCGTAGTGCTGATTCAGGGTCGCCTGGTCTTGCACGGTGAAGGAGTTGTTGCCGATCGTGAAACTGTTCACCCCGCTGAAGTTCAGCATCCCGTTGTCGCTCGTCGTGCCCGATCCATAAGTGCGGTTGACCAAACCCTCCCGCGTATAAAAGTTGATCATCCCGCTCTGCGCCAAGACCGTCAGGCTGGAGTTATGCAGCAGCACCGTGTTCGCGCGAGCGGTGATCGCACTCATCGCTGCAATGGATGCATTCTGGAACTCCAACCGCTTCGCCGCCAAAGATACCGTCTGCGCATCCACCAAAAGATTCTTACGGGAGTCAGTGATTTTGGCGTCAATCACCCCCGCCAACTGCCGACTCACCGGCAAGCCGTTCTCCACCACCATCGTTCCGCCCAACTCCCCCGTTGCATCCAGCACCGCCATCTGAATCTTGGCATCCGCATTGACCATCGCCCCCACCAACTCCTTGATTTTAAAGTCCCGCACGGAACTGCCACTCACCAGAACCCGGGGTGCATTCACCTCGAACCCTTTTTGTAATTCGAACCCTTTTTGTAATTCAACCCCGCCAAATCCACGGATGACCACATCCCGCATCTCCAAACCTTGACCGGAATGGATTACCGCGATGCCACTCGCTCCGGACCCCGAGAGGCTCGTCGTGCTCGCCTCAATCCGAACCTGCTTCTCCTCCGCCAAACTTTCGCGCCCCGCGTCGGTGGGGACTGCGGCTAACTCCGCCGTCGTCGCCCCCATTTGCACCACGCCATTCGCCTCAAAAATTGTGTCCCTTTCATCTGAAAGTTCTTTGAAATCCGAGGACTGCACGAGCAGATTGGCCGAGGTCATAACCTCAAGAGCTGCCCCGTTCGCATTCACCGTAACTCCTTGAATCGATATGCCACCGGTCCCAGCGACAATACCGACCGTCTCCTTGCCATACGGCAGGATGAAATCAACTCCACCTTCCACCGCCCCACCCACGCTCCGCCAATCCGCCCAGCTCCCCTCCCACAAATCCAAGAAGTCATGA
>LIBO01000416.1 GCA_001438005.1 Verrucomicrobia subdivision 6 bacterium BACL9 MAG-120507-bin52
AGCTCCCTTCGGCACCCAGCACCGACCATCGTTCCGCAACGACTCCGACATCAAGGTTAACTTCGATTGGTACTCCCCCGAAACCGGAATGCAGGTGGGGTGAATTTGGGTGAAGCAGGGATTCGAGAAAAGTGCCCCCCGACGATGCGCTCGCCAACTGGCCGTCACATTCGAACCCCGCGCGTAGGTGGAAAGGTAGTACGCGTTGCCATACCCTCCCGTGCAAAGCAGAACCGCGTCAGCCTCGTGCGCCGTCAACTCTCCCGTGACCAAGTTTCGCGTAATGATGCCCTGCGCTTTCCCCTCATCCACGACCAGATCCAACATCTCGTGCCTTGGAAACATGCGAACTCTGCCCAACCCGATCTGACGACTCAGTGCCTGATAAGCCCCCAGCAGTAGCTGCTGCCCCGTCGCCCCCCTCGCATAGAAAGTTCTCGAAACCTGCGCCCCACCGAACGATCGGTTGGCCAACATTCCCCCGTACTCCCGGGCAAACGGCACCCCTTGCGCCACACACTGGTCAATAATGTTCACGCTGACCTCGGCCAACCGATACACATTCGCCTCGCGCGAACGAAAATCTCCTCCCTTGATCGTGTCTTGGAACAACCTTTTGACCGAGTCTCCGTCATTTTGATAATTCTTGGCTGCGTTGATTCCCCCTTGCGCCGCAATCGAGTGCGCCCGCCGCGGACTGTCTTGGAAACAGAACGACTTCACCCGATAGCCCAACTCCGCCAAACTGGCCGCGGCCGAGGCCCCCGCCAAACCCGTACCCACCACAATCACCTCATACTTCCTCTTATTGGAAGGATTCACCAAACGGGCGTTCGCCTTGAACTTCGTCCACTTCTCCGCCAGTGGCCCCGCGGGTACTCGCGCGTCCAGCTTCATGGCCGAATCAAGCCCACCATCACCCCCACCGGCACGGAACCGAAACCCAAAAATAGCGCCGCCGCCAAAATCCACGCCCCCGTCTCCACCACCCGCGACAACTGCCGATCCCGCAACCCGAACGTCTGAAAAACACTCGCCGCCCCATGCCGTAAGTGGGAAAAAAGCAGCGCCATCGCCAACAGGTAAAATCCGCTGATCCATGGATTGGAAAATCCCTT
>LIBO01000417.1 GCA_001438005.1 Verrucomicrobia subdivision 6 bacterium BACL9 MAG-120507-bin52
CTCTTCGACCTCGACGCTGATCCCGCCGAGCAGCATGACCTCTCCGCCCAGCATCCCGAGATCGTGAAGTCCCTCGCCGCGAAACACGATGCGTGGTTCGTCGAAGTCACCGCTGAGTGGCAGCAGTCCCGCGCCCACATCGTCGAGCAGGACCGGGCCTATTGGAAAGACCGCCCCGCTCCCGATCCTGCCGCCTTGTTCAAAGACTTCTGGCAATGGAAAGCCGCCCCGAAAGGCACCGACCCCAAGACCGCCGACCCGCTGAAGGTCTTCCGCGGCTTCTGGAGCAACAGCCAAACAGACCAATGAAAACTGCCAATCACATGAAACCCATTCTCACACTCTTCACCGCCCTGCTGCTCGCGCCGGTGGCCGCGCTGCACGGGGCCGAGAAGCCGCCGCAGCCCATCGCCACTCTCATCGAGCAGAACTGCGCCGAGTGCCACGATGCGGAGATGAAGAAGGGCAACCTCGATCTCACGACGCTGACGTTTGATTTGGCGGATCCAAAAGGAATGAACCGCTGGGTGCGGATTCATGACCGCATTGAGAAGGGAGAGATGCCGCCGCAGGCGGATGATCTGCCAAGTGAATCACGGGCTACGCTAGTCGAATTCCTCTCGCGCGAAATAGATGCGGCGGACATGGCCGACGTCAAGGCTCACGGCCGCGGTCCGATTCGTCGCCTGACACGGGGCGAGTATCAAAACAATCTCCGCGAACTACTGCAAATGCCGCACCTTCAAATCGCGGAATCACTGCCGCCTGATCGCGTGAGTCACGGTTTTGATAAAATCACTGATTCACTGGACATGTCCGACGTGCAAGCAGCCGCTTACCTGAAAGCAGCAGAGACCGTTTTGCGTGCGGCCCTTGCTCCCTCTGTGGAGCCTCCGCCGAGCCAGACCTACCGCGCCGATGCGCTCGCCATGATGCGTCCCAACCAGAACTTTTTCGGTGGTCAGCGGGCCTTTTATCACGCTTTGGAAAACAGGCGTCTCGAAAAAGACGAGGCCGGTGAGTTAATTAAGAATGCGGACCGTCGCCAACAGGTGGAGGCCGTCTTCTTCCGCACTTCGTTCCAAGCCACACGCCACCACGTGAAGGGTTTCGCC
>LIBO01000418.1 GCA_001438005.1 Verrucomicrobia subdivision 6 bacterium BACL9 MAG-120507-bin52
CTCATGTCTCCCTCGAGCTCTCTCCGGCTGTGACCGCGGACGAGGTTCGTGCCAGCCTCTTATGGTGGAATCAAAACCAGCCCGCACGCTCTTAGCCCGACTCGCCCCATGGCTCCGCTTCGCCATCACCGCGGGGGTCATTGCTTTTCTGGCCACCAAGGTGAATTGGCCCAGCCTCGCCCACCGATTCGCCTCCGCTCACCCCTGGTGGTTGGGCGCCACCCTCCTTGTCACTTTGGCTTCCATCCTGATGTGCGGAACCCGCTTCTTTTTTCTGCTCCGACTCCAAAAAATGCATCTCTCTTACTTCCGGACTCTTCAACTCACCTTCGTGGGCCTTTTCTTTAATCTCTTCCTCATCGGCTCCACCGGGGGAGATGCCGTTCGCCTTTTCTATCTCATCCGCTGGTTTCCCCAACAAAAAGCCCGCGCCACTCTCTCCATTCTTCTGGATCGCGTCTTTGGCGTGGCCGCTCTTTTCGGTCTAGCCCTTCTTTTTCTTCCAGGTACGGCCGACCGCCTTCGCGCCGACCCCGCCTTCGCGCCTCTCGCCTCCGCCCTTCCTTGGCTCGGACCTCTTGGCGCCTTCCTGCTGGTCCTAGGATTTCTCCTCCCCACCTTTTTACCCAATCTTCCCATCCCCAAGAAACTTCCTGGCCGCGCCATCCTCATCGACCTTATTCACGGCCTTCGCGACACCATGCACGGCGGTTGGAATACAGTCGCCGCCGTTCTCGTTGCCATTTCCGTTCACCTGCTCAGCTTTCTCGGCGCCACCCTCCTCGCCCGCGCCCTGGATCTACCCATCTCCTACTCCCTCGCCGGCCTCATCCTCGTTCTCATCTTTAGTGCCTCCGCCCTTCCCATCAGTGTCAGTGGCCACGGAGTTCGCGAAGGAGTGATGATCTTTCTCTTTCTCCATCTCGGCCTGGGCACCGACCCCGAATCCGCCATCGCCTACTCGATTCTCATTTATGGCCTCGGACTTTTCTGGAGTCTTCTGGGTGGCTTGGCTTATCTCACTCTACGCTCTCCGCGCTCCCAACCATGATCCGCCACCCTGCCGCCGAACAGATTGTCCAAACCCTCGCCCAGGCGGGTCACTCTG
>LIBO01000419.1 GCA_001438005.1 Verrucomicrobia subdivision 6 bacterium BACL9 MAG-120507-bin52
CAATGGCGAAGGGCAAAGAGCAGGGCAAACCCCAACACTGGATGGTGGGCGGAGGGGATGAGCCGGAGGTTTCGCGTCGGGCGAAGGAGATTTTTGTGGAGTGGGCGCCGGAGGATCCTCTGAATGCGGAAAAAGTGGATGGGCGAGTGGATACGGTGGAGGGGGCGCTGACGGCCGTGGCCAAGGCGCGGGAGGGGTTGGAAACCTTGCCTTTTTTGGGAGGCAGAAAGTTGGTTTGGTTAGCGGACTGCACTTTTTTAGGGGATAATGTCACTGGTCGGAACGAGAGTGTGCGGGAGTCGCTGGCCTCCTTGATCGAGTTGTTGGGTAAGTTGCCTCCGAGCGAGGCTCAGTTTCTGATTTCGGCTCCTGGGGTGGACAAGAGGAGATCTTTTTTCCGACAGTTTGAAAAATGGGGAAAGGTGGAGGTTTTTGATCCGCCCGATTTGAGGCGAGGGCGGGATCGTGGGGATTGGATGGACGAGATCAGTGAGAGGTTGCGGCGGGCGGGTCTGACGGCGGGGCCTGGAGTGGTGGAGTTGCTGATGGAGATTGTGGGATGGGACGGAAGAACTTTAGAAAAAGAAATGGAGAAGTTGCGGCTTTATTTGAAGCCAGAGACGAAAGTGACGGAGCAGGCGGTGCGGGAAGTGGGAGCTGGAAGAAGGGAGTTAGAGGTGTGGGACTGGTGTGACGCGGTGGTCGCGGGGAAGCTTGGCCCGGCGCGAGCGGGGCTGCGGAGGTTGTTGGAGCAGGGGGAAAGTGATGTGGGTTTGGTGATGATCTTGGCGGGAAGCTTGCGCTTAGCGGCTTTAGGCAGGGCCTTGCAGGAGGCGAGATTGCTGCGGTTGCCGGCGCCCGGGGGGTTTGGTCAACCCAGTTTGGATCCGGCGGCGGACGCATTTTTACCGAGAAGTAGCAAAGGGGAAAAACCGAATTTGTGGAGATTGGGTAAAGTCACGGGCTTGTGTGCCCATCGTCCGGCGGAAGGAGTGCGCAGGGCGCTGCATCGGTTGCATGAATTACAGATCGAGTTGGTTTCGGGTGGGGATCGGGCGCGGGCGCTGGAGGAGGGTGTGCTGCGACTCTGTCTGGATTAAGCGTTGAG
>LIBO01000420.1 GCA_001438005.1 Verrucomicrobia subdivision 6 bacterium BACL9 MAG-120507-bin52
CCCATGTCTCCCTCGAGCTCTCTCCGGCTGTGTCCGCGGACGAGGTTCGTGCCAGCCTCTTATGGTGGAATCAAAACCAGCCCGCACGCTCTTAGCCCGACTCGCCCCATGGCTCCGCTTCGCCATCACCGCGGGGGTCATTGCTTTTCTGGCCACCAAGGTGAATTGGCCCAGCCTCGCCCACCGATTCGCCTCCGCTCACCCCTGGTGGCTGGGCGCCGCCCTCCTTGTCACTTTGGCTTCCATCCTGATGTGTGGAACCCGCTTCTTTTTTCTGCTCCGACTCCAAAATATGCATCTCTCTTACTTCCGGACTCTTCAACTCACCTTCGTGGGCTTTTTCTTTAATCTCTTCCTCATCGGCTCCACCGGGGGAGATGCCGTTCGCCTTTTCTATCTCATCCGCTGGTTTCCCCAACAAAAAGCCCGCGCCACTCTCTCCATTCTTCTGGATCGCGTCTTTGGCGTGGCCGCTCTTTTCGGTCTAGCCCTTCTTTTTCTTCCAGGTACGGCCGACCGCCTTCGCGCCGACCCCGCCTTCGCGCCTCTCGCCTCCGCCCTTCCTTGGCTCGGACCTCTCGGCGCCTTCCTGCTGGTCCTAGGATTTCTCCTCCCCACCTTTTTACCCAATCTTCCCATCCCCAAGAAACTTCCTGGCCGCGCCATCCTCATCGACCTTATTCACGGCCTTCGCGACACGATGCACGGCGGTTGGAATACAGTCGCCGCCGTTCTCGTTGCCATTTCCGTTCACCTGCTCAGCTTTCTCGGCGCCACCCTCCTCGCCCGCGCCCTGGATCTACCCATCTCCTACTCCCTCGCCGGCCTCATCCTCGTTCTCATCTTTAGTGCCTCCGCCCTTCCCATCAGTGTCAGTGGCCACGGAGTTCGCGAAGGAGTGATGATCTTTCTCTTTCTCCATCTCGGTCTGGGAACCGACCCCGAATCCGCCATCGCCTACTCCATTCTCATTTATGGCCTCGGACTTTTCTGGAGTCTTCTGGGTGGCTTGGCTTATCTCACTCTACGCTCTCCGCGCTCCCAACCATGATCCGCCACCCTGCCGCCGAACAGATTGTCCAAACCCTCGTCCAGGCGGGTCACTCCG
>LIBO01000421.1 GCA_001438005.1 Verrucomicrobia subdivision 6 bacterium BACL9 MAG-120507-bin52
CCCTTCCAGCTAAAAAAAAGGGAGCGCTGAGGTATGGAGTCATCGGCTCACCCGTTGCTCACTCCCTCTCTCCAGTGATGCAGTTGGCGGGATGGAGCGAGTTAGGGGTTCAGGCCGAATACTTTCGAATCGAAATTCCTGCGGGTGGCCTAAAAAAAGGGGAGCGATGAGGTATGGAGTCATCGGCTCACCCGTTGCTCACTCCCTCTCTCCAGTGATGCAGTTGGCGGGATGGAGCGAGTTAGGGGTTCAGGCCGAATACTTTCGAATCGAAATTCCTGCGGGTGGGTTGGAGAGGGCGGTACCCCTGCTTCTGCAGGCAGGATTGGATGGGTGGAACTGCACCCTGCCCCATAAGGGAGAAATGTTCCGATTGAGTGAAGTGCACTCCCCTTCCGCCCTCCAAGCCCAATCAGTCAATACCGTTCAAGTGGTACAAGGAAAAATCCACGGCTCGAGCACCGACGCGGAGGGTTGGTCTCGAGCTCTGCGAGAAATTTGGCCCAACTCTCTCCCCCCAAAACGAACCCTTCTTTTGGGATGCGGTGGGGTGGGGCAAACGATTACACGGTTTCTTCCCTCCATCGGTTGTTCTTCCCTGACGCTCATCAATCGTGATCCTCAGCGGGCAGAGAAACTTCACCATGAACTTACCCCCCTGGTGGGGAATCGATTTCCCATTCACGTTCTCGACTGGAATATGCCCAATATGACTCGGGCCCTCTCGGAAACCGATCTACTGATCCAAGCCACCAGTTTAGGGCTAAAGGAGGAGGATCCCCTGCCCGTTCCGAAAGAGCTCCTCCACCCCCCACTCCGGGTTTACGACACGATTTATCGTAAAGGGGAGACATTGCTCGTTCGCGTGGCACGTGAGCGGGGATGCGAGGCCGAGGACGGTTTGGGCATGCTTCTGCATCAAGGGGCTCTCTCTTTGGAAATTTGGTCGGGTAAACCCGCACCTCTTACCACGATGCGACAGGCACTTTACCAAGCCGCAGGAAGAGAGACATGATTCCAACACCTCTTCTTGTTTTTTTCGTTTTCGTTTTCGGTGCCATTCTCGGTTCTTTTCTCAACGTTTGCATTCTTCGTATTCCGCTAAG
>LIBO01000422.1 GCA_001438005.1 Verrucomicrobia subdivision 6 bacterium BACL9 MAG-120507-bin52
TCAAATCAGGATTGCGGCAGGTGGCGGGGCACTGGAAGGACGCACTCTCTAAGGAAGCATTGGTCGGACTACCCATACACTCTCAGATCTCATCCCAGTGCCAAGGGGGATTGTTGTTATTATTCCAATTGAGAATTTTCCCGTTGTTGTCCGTGGCTATGGACAAGGTAACGGTGACCAACTGTTTCAAATTGCCGACGCACTTCGCCTTATCCGCACTGGCTCTGGCCCCAGAAATCGCTGGTATGGCCAGTCCCGCTAGAAGCCCAATAATCGAAATCACCACCAGAAGTTCCACCAGAGTAAATCCCAGATCCCTCTTTCCGTACATTGGACTTTCACTAGAAACCCTCCAAGCACTCGCGATTCGGGTAACCCGATCTTGCCAAGGGTTCTTATGAATGAACATGGACATACACTACTTTCATAATCGCCTGATAGGACAGGGATCACCATTACTCAAAAGAGTGAATCTTACGGCACTAACTCCACCTTCACATCATCGAACTTAAATTTCCCCCCGCGGTTTTCCCCATCTAAGGGTGTCATCACCATCAGAAACCTCAAACTATCGCTCGGGGTAGTGCCCTCAATCGATACCTCCTGCCATTTCCCATCGGTAGGTAGGGTGATCATAGGAATCATCTTACTTTCCAGCAACGACTGCTGCCCATTATCCGCATGCTCCAGCCTCAACTCCAAGGTGTTGGGAGGTAATCTCGCCCCCTCCACCTTATCCGCCATGACATAGAGCGAAATTTTGTACTTCTTCCCCGCTTGGACACCGACCACGTCCTGCCAAATCCCGCAGTTGCCGCCCTGACTGACCGCCGTATGATCGTATCCTAACTGGCCTGCTCCCGAGTGGATCGGTTTCCAATCCGTCACCCGCCGAAAACCCTCACCCCAACGCACCCATGCCATAGGTTCTTCCTCAGTACTGCCCGAATCATCAAAGGAGGGATTCAGAAGTACTTGAGCATAGGCCGAACCATAACATCCCGTCAGCATCAGGAAAAAAGAGATAAGTCTTGTTAGGTGTTTCATGGATCTATCTTGCCGGCAAAAGGTTGAATCACAATTCTTTGGAAAACTCTCGCTT
>LIBO01000423.1 GCA_001438005.1 Verrucomicrobia subdivision 6 bacterium BACL9 MAG-120507-bin52
CCGAGGCAGGGCGATGGAGCGAACGGCGCAGAGAGAGTTGCTGGCGGCGGGTTTTCTGCCAGGGCAACGTGCGGCGGAGCGTTACACTTTGGCGGGAGAGGGGAAGGTGGGTGCGTTCTTAGCCAACATTCTACCCCGATGGAGGCAGAAGTGGGAGGTGAAGGTGACGCCGAGAATGGAGTCGCTACTCAGCCGGTGCGACTATATCGCGCCTGAGGTGACCTTGAAGGATACGGGCGGGTCGTGGCTGACGGTGGAGGTGGATTTTCGTTCGGGAGGTGGCAGTGACGCCTTAACTCCAGCGGAGGTGCAGAGATTATTACAGACGGGGTTGAGTCATCATCGTTTGGCCGGAGGAAGGATCGCACTGGTGCCGACGAATGATGTGGCGGAATTTCAGGAGGTTTTGAAGGATTGCCAAGTTCGGAACGATGGCACACGGTATAAGTTAGAAAAAAGGTTTCGAGGATATTTTGGGGAGGCGATTCGCGGTACGGGCTGGGTGGTGAGCGGCAAGTCGAACTGGAAACCTCCGACCGAGATCGTGGCTTATGAGGAGGCAAAGCTTTCGGAACGTTTGGAAAAGATTGTCCGTCCCTACCAGCGCGAGGGAATTGGGTGGTTGCTTTACCTTGCTAAAAATCACTTCGGGGGTGTCTTGGCGGATGAGATGGGCTTGGGCAAGACCTTGCAAACTCTGGCGTTTCTGGAGATTCGGCGGGCGGAAAATAAAACGAAGTTGCCGGCGTTGGTGCTGTGTCCGACCAGCTTGGTCATGAACTGGATAGATGAGGCGAAGAAGTTTGCGCCTGGGCTGAAGGTGCTGGCCTTGCACGGGGCGGGGAGAAAGAGTCTGTTAAGCAAGATTCCAGAGCATGACTTGGTGGTGACCAGTTACGCACTATTGCGACGGGATATCGGGGAGTATGAAAAACTGGAATTTGACGCGGTGATCTTGGATGAGGCGCAAAATATTAAAAATCGGACGAGTCAGACGGCGGTCTCGGTGAAAAAGTTGGTCAGTGACCACCGCATGGTTTTGACGGGGACTCCTTTGGAAAACTCCTTGCTCGATCTGTGGTCGATTTACGATTTTCTCA
>LIBO01000424.1 GCA_001438005.1 Verrucomicrobia subdivision 6 bacterium BACL9 MAG-120507-bin52
AGAAATGGTGTCATCATCGCTTCCAGGATCTTGCGATTGGCAACCGTGTAATCTTTTTGCTCTTTCGCCCATTTCCAACCCGCCATCACTGCTGTGGCAAAGATCCGATCTTGGGTCTCTGGCAGGGTCGTGAACTTGCACTTGGGATATCCCTCAAACCCCGACTGGCTGGATTTCATAATCAACCAATCCCGCACGCCCGACTCTACCGCCACCTCTTTTGCCCCTTGGATGTGCTCTGCCTTTGCCCACGGAACGGGGGACCCCGGAGCGGTAAAGGAGTGATCATGGTGAAGTAAGCGATCCCATACCCGTTGACTTAACTCCACCGAAGCTTTTTTTACCTGCGAATATTGGCTGGTGAAATGTTTGGCCAGATGTACGGCGAACTTTTCCACCTCTGGGGTTAGGTGATCTTTGGCAAGAATATGAACCGTATTTTTCACGGTATCGGTCGCTACCACCTTGGAATTGTCTCCTGATGTGTAGGAGCTCTCAAAGTCCCCTTCCAATAAAACTTCGGCGCTGATCTCCACCACCGTGTGGCGTTTTCCGTCACGGAGGATCTTGACCACGCGGATGCGTGATTTCCCATAGCGATGACTGGATAGTTTGGCTCCCATATAAACGACGAAGGGGTATCCTATCCCTTGATGAGCCCTACAGGCAACGCCTCCGCCCACGCCCGTTTCATGCGCCGAGCGATTGAACTGGGCAGGATCAGTGGTCTGGTAAAAAAGACAGGCGGTCCATTCGGGGCGGTTGTGGTCAAAAATGGCCAAATTGTCGGCGAAGGATCCAACCGTGTCTTATCCACTCGCGATCCCAGCGCCCATGGCGAGATCGTCGCCATTCGTGAAGCCTGCCGTCGGCTCCGTACCCACGATCTCTCCGGCTGCATTCTCTACACCAGCGCCGAGTGCTGTGGCATGTGCTACTCCGCCTCCTTTTGGGCCCGTATCAGCCGAATCTACTATGCCGCTACACATGCCGATGCTCTCCGCTATGGGGATTTCGACGACACTCCACTCGAAAAACAACTTCGCCGCCGCTCCCCACACCGCCAACCGCGTTGCGTCCCCCTGCTTCGTAACGAGGCA
>LIBO01000425.1 GCA_001438005.1 Verrucomicrobia subdivision 6 bacterium BACL9 MAG-120507-bin52
GCTAGGCCAATACCTCCGAGGAGAAGAGAGACGGTGTGGATCGCACGGGCAGAAAACTTACGCCCCAGATAAAGGAAGGCCATGGCCGCGAAGAAGGCGATGAGGTTGTAGATGGCAAAGGAGTCGTTCGCGAGAGTGACTCCTTGTGGGTAGAGGGGATCTTGCGGGCCAGCGGCACCGAGAAGATCTCGAGCTACGGCGACAGGGAAAAAGATCCACATGCAGAAGAGGGCCATCCAGGTGAAGAATTGAACCGAGGCGAGTTGGCGCATGGTGCCGGGCATAGATCGGATCGCGGTGGCGATTTCACCCATGCCTTCGTTTTGGAGTTTTTTGAATTCGTTCAGATCGGTGGGTGGGGTCTCTTTTGTGGTCACTACAGTCCAGAGAACGCTAAGGAGAAAGACAACGGCTCCGATGGTGAAGGCGAGGTGGACGGTTTGGGGGATGGGATGCTCGGGAGAAGAGGTGGAGATGATTCCGAATTGGGAGTGGAGCCAGCCAGGGAGTTTGGAGGCGAGGACGGCTCCTGCGCCGATGAAGACGCTCTGCATGGCAAAGCCAACGGTGCGTTGGCGTTCGGGAAGGAGGTCGGCGACAAAGGCGCGGAAGGGTTCCATGCTGACATTGACGGAGGCATCGAGGATCCAGAGGAGACCTGCGGCCATCCAGAGGGCGCTGGAGCGAGGCATAAGGAAGAGAGAGAGGGAGGCGAGGATGGCTCCGACGAGAAAGTAGGGTCGGCGACGGCCGAGGATAGGGTGCCAGGTGCGATCGCTGAAGTGGCCGATGATGGGTTGAATGATGAGGCCGTGATGGGGGCGGCGAGCCAGAGGAGAGGGAGAGCAGATTCGGAAGCGCCGAGGTATTCGTAGATCGAGCTCATGTTGCCCATTTGGAGGCCCCAACCGAACTGGATACCAAAGAAGCCGAACGACATGTTCCAGATGGAGAGGAAGGAGGATGCGATTGGGGTGGGGGATGGGGCTGATTTCATAGGGCAATTATCTCCTAAAATTAAAAAAAGGGGAGGGGGAAGATGGACAAAGTGAGTCGGAGTTACTGGACTACGAGGCGATAGAA
>LIBO01000426.1 GCA_001438005.1 Verrucomicrobia subdivision 6 bacterium BACL9 MAG-120507-bin52
TAATTCAAAAGGGGTGGCGGTTCCGGGGTCTCTTTCGAGTCTTTTGCGAATGGATCAAGGCTCGAAAAGAATTTTGCTCTTTATTGCAGCGGACAGCAAATCTACCGGTCCGGGGGAGGATCATATCCACTCTACCAGCTTAGGAAAGTGGACCTCACTTCTCAGTGAAATTAAGCCCGATGCTTATGCGGGGGGTGGAAGGGATCGAACGAGGGGAAGTGCAAACTATCTTTTTGCCGACACTCACGTACAGAGTATTTCTTCGCTAGAGATTAAAAAGATTGTCGACGGAAAAACAAACATCGCAACGCAACCTCTGTAAAAACCAACCCAGAAAGAACCGAAAATATGAAAACCCCCTCAGCAGAAACTAAGCCCATAAAAACACCAATTGCTTATGTAATTGCCAGCCTCGCACTATTTTTTTCATCTGGACTGACAACTTACGCCACCACCACCCTATCTTTGGGACATGTGGACGCATTTGAAGTTCACTATAGCGATGTTGAGGGCTTCAATCTTGAGGTTCACGTTGAAGAGGGAGACCAGCACCTTAAGCCTGGAAATGTAATTTTTCAGGTAAATCAAGCCGCTTACGGTGAATTGGGCAACGCACAGCTGCAATTGGGTTGGTCGAACGCAAACGCGTGGGTTTTGCCTGCATACGCTGCGGATACGAAGAATATTAATGGAGATGATATCATGTTGTTTCTTGGAGTAGCTGGGGAGAGCGAAAGCAATAGGGTATGGAATCCAAACAAGTTTAAAATCTCCCTGCTTTCCGCGGGGTTTGACAACCCTGGAAACTTTGCCCTGTACCGATATAGTAGTGGGGGTATTTTCTCCAACCCCATCAACACGGTAGGTGGATTGAACAGTAATGATTTTATAGAGATCTCCCCTGGTAGTCATGAGCATTGGAACTGGGCATTTTCTGCGGCGGGAACATACACCTTTGAATTTCAAGCTTCGGGAACGTACGACGTTGAAGGTGTTTCAACCCTAGCTTCGACTGCAATCGAGACTTACACATTCAACGTCATTCCGGAGCCAACCGGTGGGGCTCTTTTGCTGATT
>LIBO01000427.1 GCA_001438005.1 Verrucomicrobia subdivision 6 bacterium BACL9 MAG-120507-bin52
AATTACATCAACGAATTCAGGAAGTGGAGCATCGGTTACTGCCGGAGGTAGTCAGGGATCTGGCGGAGGGGCGGATTCCGTGGCTCAAGGATCCTAGGAAGAAATAGTGTAAGGTGGAAGGTTTAGGCTGGAAGAAAGCTTAGACTTTTTGATCCAAGAGACCTTCCACCTCATCCTCCTGCTTTCCACCAAAGAAGCTGCCGGCCCTGGACTCGAACCAGGAACAGCCAGATCCAAAGTCTGGTGTGCTACCATTGCACCAGCCGGCAATCTCTCTAACAGTACGGGAACGGGCGAGGATTTCGAGGAGACTTTTTCGACGTGATTATTCGGAGAGAGGGGGAAGATTTGCTTTTTTTCGAATGGGATTGAGGGCTTGGTGACCGAGCTGGATGGCCTGATCGAGGGAGGCAGCGCGGAGGGTAAGGTGTCCCATTTTCCGGCCCGGGCGGGCTTCCGCTTTTCCGTAAAGGTGAAGAGAGGCTCCGGGCAGAGCGAAGAAAGGAGTCCAATCCGGTTCCCCCTGGGCCCAGAGATCGCCCAGGATATTGAACATGGCGGCAGGGGTGGTGGGGGTGACATCGCCCAGGGGAAGACCACAGACGGCGCGGATCTGCTGCTCGAATTGGCTGGTGGGGCAGGCCTCGGCGGTGAGGTGACCGGAGTTGTGGACGCGGGGGGCAAGTTCATTGACCCAAAGTGCGCCGTCGGAAAGTTCAAAGAGTTCGACCGTGAGAAGCCCGATGAGATTCAGTTTTTTGGCAATCTGTTCGGCGAGTTGCGTTGCCCGGTGGGCGGTTGGTACGGGAATCCGGGCGGGAAAGAGAGTTCGTTCGAGGATTCCACCCCGATGACGATTTTCAAAAGGGGGGTAGGATATGGAGTGGCCGGTTGAATCGCGGGCGATGATGACGGAGAGTTCGCGGACAAAGGGAACATGTTCCTCGAGAATGGCGCGGGGAACTTGAATTTTTTGCCAAGCTTTGGCGGAGTCGGCGGTGGAGTCGAGGGAGAGTTGGCCTTTGCCATCGTAGCCAAAGGCGGAGGATTTGAGGCGCGTCTTACCTGATAGTA
>LIBO01000428.1 GCA_001438005.1 Verrucomicrobia subdivision 6 bacterium BACL9 MAG-120507-bin52
CCAAAGAGACTACCGTTCTAAAAGAAGCAAGCATGACTGGGATTTCCCTGCATAGCGGGGCGAAAGTTCGTTTAACGGTAAAACCTGCGGCGGCGGGATCGGGATATCAGTTTCGGAGGATGGATTTGGCGGATCAGCCGACGATTCCGGCGTTTTTAGAAAAGGTGAAGCAGGTGGAGCGGGCGACAACCTTGGCGGAGGGCAGTGTCAAGGTGAGCACGGTGGAGCATTTGCTCTCGGCCTTGCGTGGGCTGGAGATTGATAATGCCTTGATTGAACTGGATGCGAACGAACCACCGATCGGGGATGGCAGTGCGGCGCCCTTTCTGGAGATGTTGGCCCAAGCCGGGCGCAAGGAGTTGGAGGCGAATCGGGCCGTCTTTGAGATTCGGGAGCCGGTCTATGTGACGACGCCGGACGGAGGCTACATGGCGGCACTCCCGCATGACGGATTTAAGGTCTCTTGTACGAATGCGAATCACACCCACCATCACACGCAATTTTTGAGCTTAGAGATTGGGCCGGAAAATTACGCGAAAGAGATTGGGCGGGCGCGAACGTTTGTGTTTTACGAGGAGGTGGAACCGCTGTTGGCCAAGGGCTTGATCAAGGGTGGCAGTTTAGAAAATGCGATTGTCATTCGGGGGGAGTCGGTCATGAGCAAGGAGCCGCTGCGGTATCCGGAGGAATTTGTCAGACACAAAATCCTCGATATCATCGGAGACCTCGCTCTATTTCCGATCCCGATTCGGGGCCACATTTTGGCAGCCAAGACGAGTCACGGATTAAATCTTCTCTTCGCCAAGGCACTGTACAAAGCGTACCGGGCGTATCAGTCGTCCTTGATGCCGGTGGAAAATATTCCAGTGGGGGAGCGGGCGATGGATACGAACGATGTGATGAAGATTTTGCCTCACCGGTACCCGTTTTTGATGGTGGATCGAATTCTACGGTTTGAGGGGGAGACAAAGGCGGTGGGGATCAAACTGGTCACGATTAATGAGCCCTACTTCCAAGGGCATTTCCCGGGGCATCCGATTATGCCGGGGGTGATGCAGATTGAGGCGATGG
>LIBO01000429.1 GCA_001438005.1 Verrucomicrobia subdivision 6 bacterium BACL9 MAG-120507-bin52
CTCTCCTCGCCGTCTCGGCCGGACACCAAGCCAAACTTCGTGTCCGTTTTCTGCTCGAACCCTCGACGGACCTGATCGGTGCCGACGACCACCTCGCCATCGCCGATATCGCCACCGTCCAATCCGCCTTCGGACTAGCCGGACAAATTGATCGCGTCGAAGCGCTCCTTCAACCCGACTCTTCCGGAAAAATTACTGCCCCCCGCGCCGCGCTCGTCGAACGCATCACCCCTCACCTTCCTCCTCACGCCCGCGCTGGATCTCCTGAACGCCGCGGTCAGGAGGTGGAAAAAATGTTGGGTGCCTTCCAACTCAATCTCACCGCTCTCTCTCTCATCGCTCTCGTGGTGGGAATGTTTCTCGTCACCAATACCGTCGCGGCCAATGTCGTTCGCCGCCGATCCGAAATCGGTCTCCTCCGCTCAATCGGCCTCACCCGCAACTCCGTCATCTTTCTCATCGTGGCCGAATCCCTCCTCCTCGGCCTCCTCGGATCCGCCCTGGGCATCTTCCTCGGCCTGCAAGTCGCCCGATCCCTTCTTCAATCGGTCGCTTCTACCGTCACCTCCCACTATGTCCTGCTCTCCATGCGGGACATCATGGTCAATCCTTGGAGCCTGATCGGTGCTGGCCTCGCGGGACTCATCGCCGCTGCCCTCGCCGCTTGGTGGCCTGCACGACAGGCCTCCCTCGTCTCTCCCGTTGATGCCCTGCAGCCCGCCAACTCCGCCGATCGTGCCGCATCCCCACAAACTCCGCTCTTACGCGCTTCCCTTCTCTGCTTCCTTCTTACCCTACTCTTTTCGGCCACCGCCCTCTATGGCCGAATCCCTCGCACCGGATTTCTTGCCGCGCTCTTCACTCTTTTGGCGGCCGCCTTTCTCGCGCCTGCGCTCGGTCGCCTCCTTTCTCTCCTTCCCACCCTACCTTTAGCCACCTCGATTTTGGCCCGCTCCGCCTTTCGCCGGGGACTTCATCGGCACGGCCTCGCGGCCGCGGCTCTCTCCGTCGCCGTCGCCATGGCCATCGGCGTGACCATTATGGTCCATAGCTTTCGCGCCACCGTCGA
>LIBO01000430.1 GCA_001438005.1 Verrucomicrobia subdivision 6 bacterium BACL9 MAG-120507-bin52
TGGACGATCTGATATCTCCCATATCCCCTCTCCCAAGCATCGCTCAACCCGTCCCCGTCGGTATCGAGATTCCCGGCTTCTTGCTGGTAAAGTTGGCCAACCTCGATTGAAGAAAGGGCACGGCTGTAAACTCTCGCATCGTCTAAAAGTCCTTCGAAGAATTCGCTGTTACGGGTGAGTGAATTCGACCCGATCACCAAGGGCATCGAGCCATCCGTATTTAACGTCTTGCTGAATTCTCCCAACAGGGTCCCATCAAAGAAGATTCGACCGACGCCACTCTGCCAAGTGATCGCCAGTTGGTGCCAACCGGCACCGTTTAGGTCTCCCGGCCAGAAAGCGCCAGCATCGTTACCCTCCCCGATGAAGGAAACTCCCTCTGAACTAAAGAAAAGAGAGAAACGTGTGTTGTCACGGGTTCCGTCCCCGAAGGTGAAGAGATTGCCATGCATAATGCTATCGCATTTAACCCATAGGGACACGGTTCGATCGGAGTTTCCGCCCGGCCATCCAACATAGTCGGCAACGACTCTCCCGCTGGTTTTATTAAAGGTGTAGGCACCGTTTAACTGCCCCTTGCGATCGGTGACCAGCGACGTGTTTTGTGGAACCCCGTGCCGCCCGTTCCCACTCTCATCATTCGCATTGCCGTCAAACGGATAGTACGCCACCAAACCCTTACTCAGAGGATTGAAGCTGGAGGAGCTATTGGGATTTGTCCCATCGGCGATTTCGCGTGAATCCAGAACACCATCCCCGTCGGTGTCCCTCGCCTGAACGGTCAATGTTTGGGGCACATTCGCGGCAGCATTCCAGTTACTGTCTCCCGCTTGGCTGGCCGTGATCGTCGTCGTGCCCACACTCTTTAGCGTCACCGTGCTCCCGCTCACTGTCGCCACGTTGGTGTTGGAACTCGTGTAACTCACCGTTAGACCGCTCGAGGCCGTCCCATTCAGCGTGAAGCTTCCCTCATCCAGATATTTAGTGCCGAGACTGCTGAACGAGATTGTCTGGTCGCCTTTCGCGATGACAAAGTTGTTCGTCTGGGTCGCCAACCCATAGG
>LIBO01000431.1 GCA_001438005.1 Verrucomicrobia subdivision 6 bacterium BACL9 MAG-120507-bin52
GCCCCCATCGCCACGCCAATCTCCGCCGCCGCCAAACTCGGGGCATCGTTCACTCCGTCCCCTACCATTGCTACCTTCTCCCCTTGACGCGACCATTGCCGTATCGCCTCCACTTTTTCCTCCGGGTGTAGCCCAAAGCGGTACTCTTGGAGTCCCACCTGCTCGGCCACCAACTTGGCCGCCGCCTCTCGGTCCCCCGTCAACATGGTTACCTTTAAGCCCTGACCCACCAACCAATCCAACAACGGACGACTTGCCGTTCGAATTTCGTCCTCCAATAAAATCCTGCCTCGCACATCCCCGGCCGTATAAAACACCTCCGTTACCCCCGGCGTGGGTGCAGGGACCGAATCCACCCAACTTGCGCTTCCCAAAAAACTTCGCCGGCCCAGCAGACACTCCACCCCGTCCCCGCTTCGACCCCGCAAACCCCCTCCCGTGCTCGAAGAGAAATCCCGCACGGCTGGGATGCTCCAGCCCCGCTTCCTCACCTCCCGAACCAACGCGACCGAGACGGGATGAAGGGATTGCACCCCCAAGCTACCCGCGCCTCGTAAAACCTGCTCCTCCGTTCCCCCCACCACCTCCACCCCTCGAACTTTCATCTCCCCTGTCGTCAAAGTGCCTGTTTTATCCAAAGCTACTCTCACGATTCCCCCTAACCGCTCGATCGGGCTCCCCCCGCGAAACAGAATCCCGCGCCTCGCCGCCGCCGCAATCCCCGCCAAAATGGCCGAAGGAATCGACAAGACCAAAGCGCAAGGCGAGGCCACCACCAGCAGGGTCATCGATTTGTAAAAAGCCCCGCCCAACTGATTCCAGCCCCAACCCGCCAAACCCCACCAAACCAAAAACATCAAAAGGCTTAATCCCAGAATCGCTTTTGTGTAACGCGTGCCAAACCGGTCGGTAAATCTTTGCACCGGCGCTTTCTGCTCCTGCGCCTCTCGAATTAAGCGCAAAACTCCCTCCAAGGCACTTTCCCGAGCAATTCGTAAAACGCGCAAATCTACCCTGCCCCATAAATTCACGGTTCCCGCCAAAACCACCGATCCCAC
>LIBO01000432.1 GCA_001438005.1 Verrucomicrobia subdivision 6 bacterium BACL9 MAG-120507-bin52
TGCTCCTCGAACGACCAGTACACCACCTCCTTCGATGCCGTCCACCAACTCCACGCCCTCGGAAAAAAACGCCCCGCCCTTATCCTCTCCCAAGCCATCGACTCCCTCCTCGCGGCCGATTCTCCGCCGCCTTCCTCCAATCCCAAACCTCCACGGGCGAACCCCTCCACAAAATCGCCGAACGCATCTGGTGGTTTCAACCCGGAGATCAATCCTCCTTCCTCGAATGGTTCGCCCAAACCAAACCCGACTCCCTCCTCACCACTCACCTCGAAATCGCTCCATGGCTCAAGAACGCAAAAACTCCCCCACCCGCCCTCGCCCACCTCGATTGGGACCCCTCCATGACCGGATGGGCGGGCATGAACCAGAACAATGAAACCGTCGGCGCCAACGCCGTCGATCTCCTCTCCTCTCACCTGATGCGAGGAGAAATCGGTCTCCCCCTCTCCGCCAAAGTCCTCCAGGTCGAAAGCCAATGGGTCGAAGGAGACTCTCTCAACCCAAAGATTTTCTTTTCCCACAAAACATCTTCCTCATGAATCTTCCCTCACTCATCTCTCGGTACCCCTTCATCCTCACCCTTACTCTTTCTCTTCTCTTTCTCGCACCCCTCACCCGCGCTGCCGACGAGGCCCCTCAACTCGGCTGGATTCCCATCCAAACGATCCCAGCCGAAACCTCCACCTCCCTCGACCTCACCCGCTGGCTCTCCCCTGGCCCCGCGCCACGGTCCAGATCAACCCTCCCGCCTCCCTCTCCGCACAGCTCGACCCCTCCTCTCTCCAGCTCAAAATTCTGACTCAGCCAGATCTCCAAGGCCTGATCGATCTCCCGATCCAAATCACCCCGAAAAAAGGGGAGCCCCTTTCCGGAATTCTTACTCTCGCGATCTCCCCCCGCTCCAGCCACCGCTTCACCTTCACTGGTAAAGGCTCAGAAAAATCGGTCTGCCTCGCCGGCGCCTTTAACGGCTGGAACGCCACCTCCCACCCGCTTACCAAGGAAAAAGGAAACCTCTGGTCTCTCTCCCTCCCTCTTTCCCCGGGAC
>LIBO01000433.1 GCA_001438005.1 Verrucomicrobia subdivision 6 bacterium BACL9 MAG-120507-bin52
AAGACCTTCTTCTTCGGCTGAAATCAGGCGATGTTGTCGCCGTCTTCACCAACGGCAGTTTTGGCGGCTTGGTCGGCAAACTCGCCACCGCCTTACAAAAAAAGAATTAAGCGGAAGTTTCGGGAATCAAACTCTTCACATCCACGCCACGGAACTGGAACAACTTCGCGATCGTCTCTTCAATCACGTTATTGGGACAAGATGCCCCCGCCGTCACCCCGATCTTTACTTTACCTTGGGGCAACCAACCCTTCGTAATCTTCTCTTTCTGCGCGTGCTGGTCATAGTGCTCAATTTCATCCGTCGAAATCATCTTGGTACAGTTTCGGATGAAATAGGTGGGTAGCTTAGCTTCTCCCATTTCTGCCAAATGACTGGTGTTACTACTGTTGTACCCACCCACCACCAAAAGTAGATCCAGCGGGACGACCAACAAATCTCTCAGCGCATCCTGACGCTCCTGAGTTGCGCCACAGATCGTGTCAAAGAACCGAAAATGGTCCCCCGTCTTTTTTTCCCCATACCGATCCTCAATCGCCTTCTTTAACCTTCGTTGTACCTCTTCCGTTTCTCCTCGCATCATCGTTGTCTGGTTGGCCACCCCCACCGCTTGCAAGTGAAGCTCTGGGTCAAAACCGGGCGAGTGTGCTCCGGCAAACTTCTGCAAAAACTCCGCCCGATCTCCTCCGTGACGGATGTAATTACAAACATAGTCGGTCTCTTCCAAATTATAGACGACCAGATAGTGACCCAACCCATCCGTGCTCAATGCCCGCGAACTGGTGGCCATCGTTTCCTCATGGGAAGATTTACCGTGAATGATCGATGTCACCCGCTCCTTGTTGTACTGCCGAACCCGCTTCCACACGCTCATCACGTCTCCGCAGGTCGTGTCCACCGTCTGACATCCAATTTTCTTCAACTCGTCCATCGTCCCCACCTCCGCCCCGAACGCAGGCACAATCACCACATCCTCCACCGTTAATCCAGTCAGGTCATAGCCCGTAGGATGACGCTTGAGAGACTGAATCTTCATCTCCCGCAACTGCTCGTTGA
>LIBO01000434.1 GCA_001438005.1 Verrucomicrobia subdivision 6 bacterium BACL9 MAG-120507-bin52
AAGTGGCCTTGGTTGCGATTGTTTTGGCGCTTGGAGTTCGGGCCTACATTTTACAGCCCTTTAAGATTCCAACTCACTCGATGCGACCGACCCTACTCGGAATACTGAACCAACCGGAAAGTGAGAATCCACCATTTTGGCCAAAAAGGATTCTTAAACTGGCAATGGAGGGTAAAAGTTATCATCAAGCGATCGCTCCCAAAGACGGGCAAATCATATCCGTTCGTGAGGGTCGACTTTTGGGTTGGATTCCTTGGACCTCGACCGAGATCATCTCGGAGCATTGGAAGAAAACGATTATCTCCAGTTTACCGGAGGCGAGGGAAGGGGGGTTACGGGTGAGGAATGGGGATCGGGTGAAAGCGGGAGATGTTTTGGCCAACTTCAGCTCGGCCACGGGAGATCACCTTTTCGTAAACAAATTCATCTATCACTTTTGCAAGCCGTCGCGTGCAGAGACCTTCGTTTTTACCACGGAGAAGATTGATGGAATTGAGTCGGGGTTGCGTTTGCGCGGCATAGAGGGTTCTCAATACTATATTAAACGGTGCGTCGCCTTGGGCGGAGATTGCTTACAGGTCCGGCCGCCCGAGCTGTGGATCAACGGTTCGCCGGCAACCGATCCGGCTTGCCAGCGAGTTGCGAGCAAGAACGATGGTTATCCTGGATACACCTTTGGCCAAACCTATTTAACCAACCCAAACGATAGTTATCGGGTTCCGGGGCACGATTATTGGGCGATGGGAGATAATAGTCCAAACAGCTACGATTCACGGGGCTGGGGGGCTGTCCCAGCAGCGAATCTGGTTGGGCGTGGCGCGGTCGTTTACTGGCCTTTTACGAAGCGTTGGGGCTGGATTCACTAGTAGCCATACCGTTCCCTAAGGGATATGTTTGTCGCACAATAATTATTGTATCAAGTAGTGAAAATCAATGCTGCCGGTCCTTATGCCCTGCTCAAAAGGTGCTGAATTTTGTGACAGGCTTGGGCACGGTGGCTTATCCGCTTTTTTATAGTGGAGGGTAGCTCGCCAAATGTCTTCGAGAAACCTCG
>LIBO01000435.1 GCA_001438005.1 Verrucomicrobia subdivision 6 bacterium BACL9 MAG-120507-bin52
GGCAACGGATGGAAAGAAGGCCAAGGGGTTCTCCTTTGGGTTGGTGGAGAAGGCGGAGTTTGATCTGGCCCGAAAGGTCCGAGGCGGGTTGGCCGCGGTGCGGGTGATGGATCGATGGGGCTATGTGGCGTATCAAGATGGGGGAATTCGAATGGCGATCTCGCCACGATTTTTGCAGGCGCGAGATTTCTCGGAGGGTTTAGCGGCGGTGGAGGAGAGTGAGGATGCACCTTTGGCGGAAGAGGGGGATGTGGACAAGGAGGTGGCGGAGGAGGAGGTGAAGAAACCTGCGGGGCCGGCGGCGTGGGGGTATATTTTACCGAGCGGAAAGTTGTGGGGGAGATTGGATTTTGCGGAGGCAGGAGATTTTTTGGATGGGCGCGCGGCGGTGCGGGCGTTGGGGGAGGGAATGCCGTGGGTTTTGATCGACAGTAAAATCAAAGCGCGGACGACGAAGAATTATGGGGGTTTGGTTTTATTGGGCGAGAAACGAGTGGCCTGGAGACAGAGTGGGGGTTGGGGTTTGATGGATTTACAGGAGCGGGTTTTGGAGATCAGGCCTGGGATCAAAAATCAGGCGGGGGAGGGGGTGGGTCAGGACGTGTTGGAAGCGGTGGGGCCGTTTGGGGATGATCGCGCGCCGGCGAAGGAGCCGGGGGGCAAGTGGGGGTATCTGGATCCGGAGGGCAAGTGGGCCATTCCGGCCAAGTTTGAGCGGGCGCTGGTCTTTCACGGGGGGTTGGCCGCGGCGAAGGAGCCAGGGGGCAAGTGGGGATATTTAAGGCCGGATGGGAGCTGGGGATTGGCGCCCAAGTACACGAAGGCGCGAGCTTTTACGGATGGATTGGCGGCGGTGTCGGAACAGGGGGAGTTGGAGTTGGGGCCGGAGGGAGCCACGGGCGGGTTTTGGGAGTAAGGGGGAGAGAATGGATTTTCAGGATTATTACGGTGTGTTGGGGGTGAGTAAGACAGCGACGGCGGAGGAGATTCGTTCGTCTTTTCGAAAAAAAGCGCGGGAGTTTCATCCTGATGTGGCAAAGGACAAAGTGAAA
>LIBO01000436.1 GCA_001438005.1 Verrucomicrobia subdivision 6 bacterium BACL9 MAG-120507-bin52
GCACTCCTACGCGCTGGCAGGTGATTTTCCCGCTTCGGTTCAAGTTCAGGAAAATCTATCCACCAGCACCAGTTGGGACGGAGAACCCATCCACTACCCATCCGGCACCGCCAAGCTTTCGGGTGCAATTGTCACCCTCGCCCCGGGAACGGAGACGGGCTGGCACCTCCACCCCGTCCCTTGTGTCGCCCTCATTCTTGAAGGGGAACTTCTGGTCGAACTGAAAGACGGGCGGACCAAAAAACTCAAAGCGGGCGATACTTTAGCGGAAGTCATCCACACCCCCCACAACGGCAAGAATATCGGGAAAGTTCCCCTGAAAATAGCCGTCTTCTACGCCGGCAACACGGAGCTCAAAAACACCCTGCTCTGCCCGTAAATCAACTCCCCCCCGCCTCCCGAATCGCCGCGACACAGTAGTACTTCACCGCATCGCTCATCGGGGGAAGCAGTTTTTCAAGATCCGCCTGACTGCACCACCGAATCTCGTGGTGTTCTGCTGGGGCAAGGGTTACGTTCCCGCCCTTGGGCCGAGCTAAATAAATAATTCCAATATGCTCATGGGTGGGACTCACCCGATGAATATCCAGAAACCTTGGCCTCACTAAGGCGCGCGTTCCCGGCCCTGTTGTCGGTGGACGCTCACCCATGAGCTCAATCTCCAACCCGCACTCCTCTTTCGCCTCGCGATACGCCGCCTGCTCCGGGTCCTCCTCCAGCTCAATGTGCCCACCGATCGGAAGCCAGCAATTCAGCTTCTTGTGGTGAACCAGAAGAACCCTTTCCCCCTCCACAATAAAAAGGCTTACCGTGAAATCGATCTTTTCGTGAATATGCGGCATAGAATTTTCAACCCTCACCATACAGAAAAAGAGAGTGAGCCCACGCCTGAAGTTATTTGGTGAGAACCGAAATACAGTCCACGCCCCCTGTCGGCACCCCATCTGCCACGAGTAATGGGGAAGCCGCTCGACCCAAATCAAATAGCCTTCATGTTCAATCGTAATGCCCGACCTTTCTCTCCATGCATGGCTCCTCGCCTTCGCCGCAG
>LIBO01000437.1 GCA_001438005.1 Verrucomicrobia subdivision 6 bacterium BACL9 MAG-120507-bin52
ACACTCCTACGCGCTGGCAGGTGATTTTCCCGCTTCGGTTCAAGTTCAGGAAAATCTATCCACCAGCACCAGCTGGGATGGAGAACCCATCCACTACCCATCCGGCACCGCCAAGCTTTCGGGTGCAATTGTCACCCTCGCCCCGGGAACGGAGACGGGCTGGCACCTCCACCCCGTCCCTTGTGTCGCCCTCATTCTTGAAGGGGAACTTCTGGTCGAACTGAAAGACGGGCGGACCAAAAAACTCAAAGCGGGCGATACTTTAGCGGAAGTCATCCACACCCCCCACAACGGCAAGAATATCGGGAAAGTTCCCCTGAAAATAGCCGTCTTCTACGCCGGCAACACGGAGCTCAAAAACACCCTGCTCTGCCCGTAAATCAACTCCCCCCCGCCTCCCGAATCGCCGCGACACAGTAGTACTTCACCGCATCGCTCATCGGGGGAAGGAGTGTTTCAAGATCCGCCTGACTGCACCACCGAATCTCGTGGTGTTCTGCTGGGGCAAGGGTTACGTTCCCGCCCTTGGGCCGAGCTAGATAAATAATTCCAATATGCTCATGGGTGGGACTCACCCGATGAATATCCAGAAACCTTGGCCTCACTAAGGCGCGCGTTCCCGGCCCTGTTGTCGGTGGACGCTCACCCATGAGCTCAATCTCCAACCCGCACTCCTCTTTCGCCTCGCGATACGCCGCCTGCTCCGGGTCCTCCTCCAGCTCAATGTGCCCACCGATCGGAAGCCAGCAATTCAGCTTCTTGTGGTGAACCAGAAGAACTTTTTTCCCCTCAACAATAAAAAGGCTTACCGTGAAATCGATCTTTTCGTGAATATGCGGCATAGAATTTTCAACCCTCACCATACAGAAAAAGAGAGTGAGCCCACGCCTGAAGTTATTTGGTGAGAACCGAAATACAGTCCACGCCCCCTGTCGGCACCCCATCTGCCACGAGTAATGGGGAAGCCGCTCGACCCAAATCAAATAACCTTCATGTTGAATCGTAATGCCCGACCTTTCTCTTCATGGTTGGCTCCTCGCCTTCGCCGCGG
>LIBO01000438.1 GCA_001438005.1 Verrucomicrobia subdivision 6 bacterium BACL9 MAG-120507-bin52
TATGAGTTCGGTCCCGTGGGCGAAGGCACCTGGAGATATCCGGAGGTCAACTCCACCAGCAATTTTTATCTCTCGATCGACCCGAGCAGCGTGATTGATCCGACGCTCGTTCAGGCGGATCCCCGCTATTCCGCCATCTACTTTGGAAAAGACCCGGCAGTAGTCTCCACCTTTGGCTTGCCCAACATTGGCGAAACAGGCATCCAACCCTTTTTCGGGCTGAACCCACCTTACTTTGCGAGCCGGCCGTGGCGGTTTGCCCGGGAAGATCAGCTTACTTTAGCAACTACAGATTACCGGCAGAATGAAAATCACAGCATGACCTTCGAGGTGCGGGGCAAGGCAGGAGCCGCGAAGCCAGATTGGGTGACGGTCTCGGCCGGGGGCCTATTCGCCGATATTGATTTGGCACCACTCGCGGGAGATGCGGGGATTTATGAACTGGAGCTGGTTCTGACCGACACGGTGACCAGTGTGCAGACCGTGGAGCCGTACACCGTGGTTGTTTTGCCGGCGACGAGTGAGGTTCTGGTGAACGAGTTTAACGCGGTCTCTTCACTAAACCGCCTGAACGGTGGGGTCATTCCCGTGCCTGCGGATGGGGATGGGGTGGACACTTTTTTTGGGACGGTGGATGGCAACGGGGGTGACTGGCTGGAGCTGGTGGTCGTGGGCAACGGTTCGGCCGGAACCACGGATCTGCGGGGTTGGAAAATCGAAATTGATGACGGAGCGGGATCCAAATTCGTGGCCGATGAGATCATCGTGCTGAGCCAGGATCCGTATTGGGAGGCCGTGCCGAACGGGACGATTCTCACCATCACTGAAAAGACCTCTGCCGAGGGTGGCTTGGATACCTGGATCCATAAGGTGAATCGTTTGGGGCAGGCGGGTGGTTCGGCGGCGGGGGATGGGGCGTATGCATGGAGCAACATTCACTATTTGGATCCGATCTACATCGATCAGACGGCCAGCAGCGTGGGCGACGGACTGGGCATCAGCAGCAACAACACGCAGATTCGAATTTTGAAACCACGCTCGGGTACAGCC
>LIBO01000439.1 GCA_001438005.1 Verrucomicrobia subdivision 6 bacterium BACL9 MAG-120507-bin52
AGGTGTCGGCAAAACCGCCCTCGCCCTCAGTATGGCCCGCCACATGCTCCGCCAGCGGTACGACCTGGAAAAAGACGACTTCGTCCGCCCGGGCTACAATGTCGCGTTCTTCACTTTGGAAATGTCCGCCCAACAGCTCATGTTCCGACTTCTTTCCTCCCACGCCAGCCTCGATTCGGAGCAGATCCGCCGCGGGCATCTCAGCGAAAGCCAAATCACCGCCCTGCGCGGCGTGGCCGCCGAAATTTCCGACCTCCCACTCTTTTTGGACGAGTCCAGCCTTCTCACCATCGGCCAACTTCGGGCTCGGGCACGCCGGATCAAAAAACAGTACGGCATCGATATTCTGATCATCGATTACCTCCAGCTTCTCACCTCCGGCACCAGTCGGGGCAAAGAAAACCGGCAGGTCGAGGTTTCCGAAATATCCCGTGGCCTCAAAGCCCTCGCCATGGAACTCCAAATTCCGGTCGTCGTCCTCGCTCAGCTCAATCGTAAACCCGAAGAAAATAATGCCGAACCCGCCCTGCACCACCTTCGCGAGTCAGGTTCGATCGAACAGGATGCCGATCTTGTCCTTCTTCTCAGCCGGGAAACCGCCTCGGGCGAGACCGAAAGCAGTGCCGAGGCCGAGGAGGGCGAACCTCAACCCCTGGCCGCCAATGTCCGCGGATTTCCCTGCAAACTCAATATCGCCAAACAGCGCAACGGGCCCACCGATCGGATCCGTCTCCTCTTTCAACCCCGCTTTACCCGGTTCGACTCCCTTCCCCGCGAAGCCCGCTAAGCCACTCAGTTCCCCTTTTAACGCGGTCCGTCCTTCGATAGCCTCCGCCAATGATTTCTCGTGGGTATGTTGCCGTTTTTGCCCAACCGCACTCCGATGCTTCCATTCGGAATCTGGTGGCCTCTTGGCTCGACCGCTTCTCCCGCGTCGAACAGGTCATTCCCGGCGCCCAAGCGGGCAACAGCACGGTTACCCTCACCTCCTCCGGGGAACTCCTTCCCTCCGACCACCTGCAATTTCGCATCATTCAAGGAGACGACTT
>LIBO01000440.1 GCA_001438005.1 Verrucomicrobia subdivision 6 bacterium BACL9 MAG-120507-bin52
ACCGGTTTTTTTGATGTTCGTAGACGAAAATGGTCGGAGCCGGTTCTGCGCTCCATCGATTCGAAGTTAATTTCCTTTTTGCCGCGCCTGATTTCCCTAGGCGGGACAGCGGGTGATCTTTCGGTTTCTTCAGCCAAAGTTTTGGGTCTTCCTTCAGGAATCCCGGTCGGACCTGGCGGGGGTGACAACATGATGGGAGCGATCGGCACCGGGAATGTTCGTCCCGGAGTGGTCAGCCTCAGTCTTGGCACCTCCGGAACCATCTACGCATATAGTGATCGTCCGATCATCGATCCTCGGGGGGAGGTCGCTGCTTTTTGCGATTCCACTGGAGGTTGGTTGCCTTTGGTTTGCACCATGAACGTCACCGTAGCCACCGAAGCCATGGGCAAGGCTTTGCGTCTTTCCCACGACCAATGGACCCGGTTGGCCGCCAGAGTTCCTTCTGGATCCAATGGACTTAAGTTCATTCCCTACCTGCAGGGAGAACGAACACCGAACCTCCCCCACGCGACCGCCTCCTATCAGGGGCTCAATTTGGAAAACTTCACCGCAGGCCATATCGCCCGCGCCACCCTCGAGGGAATAACTCAGGGTTTGGGTTATGGTTTACAACGGCTGCGCTCCCTCGGAATTCGACCTCAAGAGATTCGCCTCACGGGAGGCGGATCCAAAAATCCCCTCTGGCGTCAGATCCTGGCAGATATTTTTCAGGTGCGGGTGATCAAAGTCGCTTCAGATGAAGGGGCGGCCTTGGGCGCCGCCCTCCAGGCAGCGTGGGTAGTAACAGGAGGAGGGAGAAAGAGTCTCCGGTCGATCACAAACCGACACATCTGCGTGGACCGCAAGAGCCTGTGCCGACCAGCTACCTGAGCCAAAAGAATGCCGACAGCCATTTTTCTTCCAATCTACCCCATTAACTCACTACTATGACCCACCCTGCAGGTCGCATTTTCAGTCTTACTCGTAGTGGACAAAAGTGGACAAAGAGGGGATGAAAAAATTCACTACACTGCTAAGGTAACTTTTGTAAGTAGCTTAAACTACG
>LIBO01000441.1 GCA_001438005.1 Verrucomicrobia subdivision 6 bacterium BACL9 MAG-120507-bin52
AATCCTTCGCCCAGAATGGGCAAAGCCAGCGCACTCACTTCATTTCGCCCAAAGGGGCTTACCACGGCGACACGATGGGCGCGATGAGTCTCAGCCATAGCCCCTCCTTCCATCGCCACTTTGAACCAATTCTTTTTCCGACCGAAAAGGTCATGACCCCCTTCTGCTACCGATGCCCATTTAACCGTGCGAAACCGGAGGCCGCCGATGCCCGGGTCTATCGAAAATGTAATTTCGAATGTGCCACGCAAGCGGAAGAGGCCATCCACGCCAGCGGGGATCGACTGGCCGCCTGGGTCATCGAGCCCCGTGTCCAAGGCGCCGCCGGTATGGTCATGCATCCCCACGGGTACGCCACGCGAACGGCCACGGCCGCCCGTCAAGTTGGGGCCAAGGTCATGGCCGACGAGGTTCTCACTGGATTCGGGCGGACGGGCCCTGCCCTTGCCTCCCACGCAGAAAATATCGTCCCCGATGTGCTGGCTCTAGCGAAAGGGCTCACGGGTGGATATCTCCCTCTGGCCGCAACCCTCACCACCGAGGAGATCTTTACCTCTTTCTCGGGAGACCTCACGCGTACCTTCTTTCACGGACACAGCTATACGGCCAATCCGCTCGGTTGTGCCGCGGCATCGGCCAGCATCGAACTGCTCGAATCCCCCATTGAAGTTCAAAAGCACACCCACCTCATTCAAAATCTAACCTCCCACGCCTCCACCTTCTGGTCCCATCCTCATGTGGGTGATGTTCGCCAAGAGGGCCCAATTTTAGCCATCGAACTCGTCGCCGATCGCACCACCCGAACCCCTTTTCCATCCGAAAAAAGAGTCGGGGCCACAATTTGTCAAAGGGCACGCGAGTTTGGACTGCTCACTCGTCCGATCGGAGATGTTCTCGTTCTGATGCCTCCGTACTGCACCACCGCCGATGAGGTCGAGAAAATGGTCCAAGCCCTCCATCAAGCCATCCACCAGGAGCTCGGCTCTTGAAAGGCATCTTTATCACGGGCACCGACACTGGGGTGGGCAAGAGCTACTTCACCGCTCTT
>LIBO01000442.1 GCA_001438005.1 Verrucomicrobia subdivision 6 bacterium BACL9 MAG-120507-bin52
TCCACATCGGTCAGATTCCGGACGTGTTGAACTTTTCCCCCAGCCTCCTGCCAGACCCGAACCAATAAATCCTGCGCAAGAAAGGTTCGAAAATTCCCAATATGGGCTGGCCCGTACACCGTTGGCCCACAGGCATAAAACTTCAGCACCTTGCCATCGGCGGCCAAAAGGGGCTTGATGGATCGACTGGCCGTATCGAAAAGCCTGACATCTTCCATCCGTGAAACCTACGCAGTTGCGGGCCAAACTTAAATCATTTCTCTCCCACTTTTGAACGAAGGGTGAGAGGGGTATTGAAGCATGTTTACGAACCCGCATATTGACCTGACATGGACCGTGCAACCCTACCCCATACACTTACGACCGCCTTTTCCATGGGCATGGTGGTTCTTCTCAGTCCGGAGGTATTTGTCCTCGCGCTTGTCATGGCCGCACACAAAAACCACGGTCGCCTCAACGCCACTGTTTTCTGTCTCGGTTCCGCCATGGGCCTCCTTCTGGCACTTGGGTTCGGGATTTGGATCACCCCCAGCGCGGTTTTAGGAGAAGAGCATCCCTCTTGGTTACGCTTTGGCTTGCGGGCGGGCATTGGCACGGCACTCCTTGGGATTGGTCTCTACCGCACATGGCAGTTCCTCACGGGAAAAGATGATCGCGTACCCCAGACGCAATCCTCCAGTAGCGGATGGAAAGCCAAGTTCCTCACCTTTTTCCCATCGCTGAACACAAACTCGGAGCCATCGATTAACACTTACTATCTTGCCAGCACTTTCTTGATTGGCCTGATTACCACGGGTCTTCACCCCAAGACGGCCGTCCTTGCTTTCGCGGTTGGACATGAAATCGCACAGGCAAGCGAAGCCCTCGTGAAAGTTTCTGCCTTTGCCCTCTTTAGCATTCTGGCACTTCTGCCTGCGCTCGCGCCTCTTTTTTTGACCATCGTTCGACCCCAGGCGGGCCCCGCCATCAAACAAAGATGCTCCGATCTTCTCGAAAAGAATGGCCGCTGGATCGCCGCCCTCATCTGCTTTGCCTTTGCCTTTA
>LIBO01000443.1 GCA_001438005.1 Verrucomicrobia subdivision 6 bacterium BACL9 MAG-120507-bin52
GGGTCTGTTTTCCCTCACCAAAAACGGTCATCGGCTCCCCCCGCAGAGCCTGCCCGACAAACGCGGGCACCACCCGGCCATCCCGCAACCGCATCCGCGGGCCATAGGTGTTAAAGATCCGGACAATCTTGGTGTCCACCTGGTGAAAGCGGTGATAAGCCATGGTCATCGCTTCGGCAAAACGTTTCGCCTCATCGTAAACCCCACGAGGTCCAATCGGATTCACGTTCCCCCAATAATCCTCTTTTTGGGGATGAACAAGTGGATCCCCGTAACACTCACTGGTCGAGGCCAGGAGAAAGGTAGCCCCTTTCGCCTTGGCCAAGCCCAGGGCGTTATGCGTCCCCAAAGAACCCACTTTCAGAGTTTGAATAGGCAACTCCAGATAGTCGATCGGGCTAGCGGGGGAGGCAAAGTGAAAGACAAAATTTACGTCTCCTTCCACCGCAATAAACTTGGTCACATCGTGCCGCAGATAACGGAACCTTTTTTCAGACTTCAAATGATCCAGATTGCGCTCATTCCCCGTCAAAAGATTGTCGATCGCCAGAACCTCGTGCCCCTCCTTGAGGAGTCGGTCCACCAGATGCGACCCAAGGAACCCCGCACCTCCCGTGACAACGCTTATTGGCATATATTGAGCTAGGAACGAATTGTCCCGAAGGCAAGCCAACGGACTCGCCCGCTCAAAATAGTTGGGCAATGTGAGGGGATGGAGACAGCTTCCACCACTGTCGGGCAAGCGTTTGGCAACTACCAGTTGGAGCGGGAGCTGGGCCAAGGCGGCATGGGAACGGTGTACTTAGCTCAAGACAGCGGCTTACACCGACAGGTGGCTCTGAAAATCCTTCGATCCGATCTGGGCGATGATCCATCCTTTGCCAAAAAATTCCTCGAAGAGGTCGAGGTCACGGCCTCGCTAGCTCACCCGAACATCATTCGCGTCTTTACCCTCGGAGAACAGGACGGCCGACTCTACCTCGTGATGGAGCACCTCGATCAGCCCAGTTTGGAGAATCGAATGGAAAACCTAGCCAAGGTCT
>LIBO01000444.1 GCA_001438005.1 Verrucomicrobia subdivision 6 bacterium BACL9 MAG-120507-bin52
TTCTCGGCTCTTGGAGCCACGATTAACGACACCAAGGACGGTCTTCAGATCAAAGCCAAGAAACTTCGCGGGGCCGACATCCTTCTTGATGAAGCTTCGGTCACCGCGACCGAAAATGGCCTCTGCGCCGCATCCCTCGCCGAAGGAACGACCATCATTCACAATGCGGCCAGCGAACCCCACGTTCAGGCCTTAGCCAATCTTCTCAATGGCATGGGCGCACAGATTACAGGAATCGGCACAAACACCCTCACCATTCAAGGGGTTAAATCTCTCAAGGGCTCTACCCACCGAATCGGACCTGACTATCTGGAAGCCGGCTCTTTCCTTGCCTTGGCTGCGGTCACAGGAGGTGCTTTGAAGATCAAAAATGCTGCCCCGCAACATATGCGAATGATTCTCCAAACTTTCACCCGACTTGGAATTCAGACAGATACCCAAGGCCAGGATATTCTGGTCGCTAAGAATCAGAGACTCGAAGTGGAAAAAGAGTTTGGTGGCGCCGTTCCGCACATCGCCGATGCCCCATGGCCCGGATTCCCCGCTGACATGACTTCCGTCGCGCTCGTCACCGCCACCCAGTGCAAGGGTACGGTTTTAATTCACGAAAAACTTTTCGAATCCCGCCTCTTCTTTGTCGACGGCCTTCTCGAAATGGGCGCCCGCATCATTTTGTGCGATCCGCATCGGGCCGTCATTCTTGGCTCCGACAAACTTCGGGGGGCCAAACTCGCCAGCCCTGATATCCGTGCCGGTATGGCCCTGCTCATCGCAGCCCTTTGCGCGGAGGGCGAATCAGAAATTCGGAATATCACCCAGATCGACCGTGGATTCAGCCAGATTGAAGAGCGCCTCAAGTCACTCGGCGCTCAAATTGAGCGTAGTTAATTAACCTTTACCGTTTGAGAATCGTTGCCCCAGCCGCGGGGCGCGAAGAAAATATTGTGGCATTGATACCAGTTTTGACTTTGTAATCGGTGGCAATTTTTTTGGTAATCGCATCCACGGCAATGGTTTTGACCAGCGCCACACAGCAGCCTCC
>LIBO01000445.1 GCA_001438005.1 Verrucomicrobia subdivision 6 bacterium BACL9 MAG-120507-bin52
CCAGTGGATCGGTGAAAGCATCAAAGCCGATCTCTTTATCGCCCCCTCCACCAATCTCATCGCGGGAGCCCTCGAGCCTCTCGACCCCGAAGCTGAGACTCTCGCCCTCGCCACCCCGGGAGTCCGAGCCGTCGGCACCTACCGTGAAATCCGCCTCTTCCTCAATGGACTGCCGTGCAAACTCGCCGCCTGCCGCCTCGAAATTTTGCGCGTCTACAACCCCTTAACCTTTCTCTCCACCCTTCCGGGCGATCCTTATGAGCGGTGTCAAAAAGGAGACTTCGCCATCGTCTCCGAAAATTTCGCCCGCCGCCGCCAACTGAAACTCAACGACACGGTTCTTCTGCCTACCCCCACCGGCCAACACCCCATCCGCGTCGCCGCCATCTTTCGCGACTACACCTCTGAGTCCGGCATCATCCTGCTGGACCGCACCACCTACCGTCGCCTGACCCAGGACCCCAACCTGACCAGCCTCGCCATCCATCTGGAACCAGGGATCTCACCCAACACCGTCGGCGACTCCCTTCGCGAACAGCTTCGCCCTCGAGGCGAATTTCTTATCTACTCTCAAGCCGGGCTGCGGGACGAGGCCCTTCGGATCTTTGACCGCTCTTTTGCCGTCACTGCTCTTCTTCGCACTCTTGCTATTGCCGTCGCCGCCCTCGGGGTCACTCTCTCCCTCACCGCCTTGGGCATCGAACGAACTCGGGAGATCGGCATTCTACGTGCCACCGGCGCCTCTCGTGGCCAGATTCTTCGCACCATCATGGCCGAATCCGCCTACCTTGGTACCACTGGGATTCTGCTCGGCCTCGCCACTGGTTTCGCCGTCGCTCTTGTCCTCATGCAGGTCATCAATCGCGCCTTTTTCGGTTGGACGATCGATTGGCACACCCCTTACCAATCCATCGTGGGCATAGGAATCGGTATGATGATCGCCTGCCTCCTTGCCTCCCTCCCCCCCGCTTGGCGCGCTTCTCGCCTCTCCCCCGCCGAGGCTCTCCGCTCCGAATGAAAAAACTCCTTCCTG
>LIBO01000446.1 GCA_001438005.1 Verrucomicrobia subdivision 6 bacterium BACL9 MAG-120507-bin52
GGGTACTGGGTAGAAAAATTCAAGTCGGTCGGTCTAGATCCCAAGATCCACGTGGTGATGGGGAACGCAAAAGACAACTTTTGGATGATGGGAGAGACGGGTCCGTGTGGCCCGTGCTCCGAGGTGCATGTGGATCTGACGCCGGAGGGAAAGACTCAGGGTAAACTGGTGAACCAGGGAGACCCGCGCTGTCTGGAAATCTGGAATCTGGTTTTCATCCAGTTCAACGCCGAGCCGGGGGGTAAGTTTAAGCCATTACCCGAGCGTCATGTGGACACAGGGATGGGACTCGAGAGGGTGGCGGGAATTATGGCCACTACCGATGGATTTAAGAATTTCTCACGAGAACCTTCGAACTATGACAGCGATCTTTTTGCACCAATCTTTGCGGAGATTCAGAGGGAGTCGGGTCATGAGTATGGCGCGCGTGTTCCGAAGAAGAGGAGTGATCTGAGTGGGGAGGAGATGAATGACTGTATTTTTCGGGTGTTGGCGGATCATGTGCGGACGCTCTCGTTTTCAATCGCCGATGGGATTATTCCAGGGAATGAGGGTCGGAATTACGTTTTACGGCGAATTCTCAGAAGGGCGGTAATGTTTGGGCGCCGACTGAAATTGCCAGAGGGATTTTTGGCAGAGTTGTCGGTGACCTTGATTCGGACGATGGGGGAAGCTTTCCCCGAGCTGAAAAGGCACGAGAAGGAAATTCGAGAGGTTTTGCTAGCCGAGGAGGCTTCCTTTTCGAGAACTTTGGAGAGAGGGTTAGCGATCTTCGACAAGCTGACGTTGGAGCGTGGGAAAATGATCAAGGGTGAGGATGCCTTTGCTTTGTACGATACGTATGGGTTTCCGCTGGATCTGACTCAGTTGCTGGCGAGAGAGCGGGGGATGGAGGTAGACGGAGCGGGGTTTGAAAAGGCGATGGAGGCACAGCGGGTTCGCGGGCTCGTCAGTCACAGAACAAGACGACGATCAAGGTGGAGGACGAGGCTGGACCGGATTTTTCTTCTATATTCACGGGGTATGAGAAGTC
>LIBO01000447.1 GCA_001438005.1 Verrucomicrobia subdivision 6 bacterium BACL9 MAG-120507-bin52
TTTTAGGAAGTGGTTGTGCGGGTTGGACGGCGGCGCTTTATCTGGCGCGGGCGAATCTAAAGCCTTTGGTTTTGACGGGGGCACAGACGGGGGGATTGCTAACGACCACTTCGGTGGTGGAAAATTACCCTGGGTTTCCGCAAGGAGTGGATGGGACGACGCTGATGGTACAGATGATGGAGCAGGCGCAAAAGTTTGGGGCGGAGGTGGAGTTTGGCGTGGTGGCGGACGAGGTCACGCTGGGTCGGCCTCTTCACCGAATCCGAGCGGGAGGTAAGACGATCGAGACTCGGGTGTTGATTATTTCGACCGGGGCGGGGCATCGGCATCTGGATGTTCCCGGGGAAAAGGAGTTGGAGACGAAGGGGGTGACCTACTGCGCGACATGCGATGGGGCGTTGCCGATGTTTCGTGATCGACCAGTGGTGGTGGTGGGGGGAGGAGATTCCGCCTGCGAGGAGGCGACTTTTTTAACGCGATTTGCCTCGAAGGTGTACTTGGTGCATCGGCGGGCGGAGTTGCGCGCGTCGAAGATCATGGCGCAGCGGGCTTTGGGCAATGGAAAGATCGAGCCGGTTTGGAATTCGGTGGTGGAAAGTGTCGAGGGAATGAAGGAGGGGAAAGTGACGGGAATCAAAATTCGGGATCAGGTTTCCGGAAAAAGTTCGCTGCTCGCTTGCGCGGGAGTTTTTATCGCCGTGGGCCACGTGCCGAACACGCAGATTTTTCGAAACAAGTTACAAATGGACGAGGCGGGTTACTTGCAGTTGGGGCAGGGGAGTCGGACGAACGTGGAGGGGGTATTTGGGGCGGGAGATTGCGCGGACAAGGTTTACCGGCAGGCGATCACGGCGGCAGGCATGGGTTGCATAGCCGCGATCGACGCCGAGCGTTATTTAGCGGGGGGTTGAGCCGTCGGAGAAGGGGGGGGCGGAAGGCTATCGAGGAGAGAACGAGCTTCCGGGAGGAAAGAGCTGCCGGTGTTCGCAGAGACGATTTCATTTAAGACTTGGCGGGCAGCTTCGGGG
>LIBO01000448.1 GCA_001438005.1 Verrucomicrobia subdivision 6 bacterium BACL9 MAG-120507-bin52
AAATCTCCCCTCCCCCGAACCCGCTTTTCTGGCGGCTTTGACCATGCTCTCATTCGCCTCCGCCCCGCTGTTACAGAAAAACATCTTTCCGGGACCCGTCCGCTTGACCAGCTCCCGCGCCAACTCCGCCTGCTTGGGATGAAAGAAAAGATTCGATACATGAACTAGCTCCTCCCCCTGTTTCTTCATCACCTCGGCTAATCTGGGATGCGCATGCCCTAAACAGTTCACCGCAATTCCACTCCCGAAATCCAAGTACTCTCTGCCCTCCGCATCCCACACTCTCGCCCCGTTGCCTTGCACCAACACCGGCGCTGTCGCCGACCGTTTATACGACGCCACGACGTGCTGAGCGTAGCCCGCCCGCACCTCCGCCGACTGAATCTTGGATTCTTTCTTCAAACGCCAATGCTAATCCGAAAAACCCTTTCGGCCAATCCCCGCTTACTTGGCAGCCCAGCGGAGAAGAGCCTCGGTTTGCTCCCAACCCATGCACGCATCCGTAATCGAAATGCCATACTTCAAACCCTTGGGGCCTTGCGCTGGAATATCCTGCCTGCCCTCCATTAAATGACTCTCCAGCATCAAACCTAAAATACCAGGGCTGCCTCCTTTTTTTTGCTCCACCACACTTTTCCACGCCGTCTCCTGCTTAGTTGCCTCTTTTCCGGAGTTCGCATGACTACAATCCACCATCAGACGCTCGGGCAATCCGTGCCTCTTCAGCGACTCTCGTGCCGCACTCAAACTGGAGGGATCGTAATTCGTCTTATCCCGCCCCCCGCGCAACACCAGATGGGTCGACCGGTTTCCTATCGTTCGAATCACACTTGTGGCCCCCTCTGCATCGATTCCGACAAAGGCGTGGGGGGCTTGGGCGGACAACATCGCATCCACCGCGACTTGCAGGCTTCCATCCGTTCCGTTCTTAAACCCCACCGGCATGGAAAGACCACTCGCCATTTCCCGATGGGTCTGACTCTCCGTCGTTCTCGCCCCGATGGCTGCCCAACTCACCAG
>LIBO01000449.1 GCA_001438005.1 Verrucomicrobia subdivision 6 bacterium BACL9 MAG-120507-bin52
CGCCGGAATGTGATCGTCGGGCCCGGTCAAGTGCTGGTCATTCCGCCCGACTGCAAGCATCGCTGGTGGACGGATGCTCCGGGCATCATGCTCGGGCTCAGTCTTGCTTTGATTCCGCGGGCCGGTTCCCTGGATAACTCGATCAGCCGCGGATTGAAGCCGACAGCTTTTTCACCTCCGGGCATTCAGCTGACTCTGCAAGGTCTGATGGACGAATTTCTGGTTTACAGCCAGAAGGATGATTTCGCCCCGAAACGCAGGGCGAGTTGGATGTTTTTGGTTATCACCCAGGTTCTGTCGTCGTTATCTGAGACTACCTCATTCCGGCCGACGAGCGAGCCAACCAGCGGCCTGCCCTTCCGCAGCGAGCGGCTTGTCAGCAAAATCATCCGCTACATTGATGCCAACGTCGACGGCGACCTCACCATGGAACGCATCGAAAGCATCGCCGTGCTGAGCGCCAGGCAGATTCACCGGCTTTTTGTCGAAGTAACGGGCAAGACCTGCCATGCCTACATCATGAACCGCCGGCTTGAAGTCGCGCAGTCCAAGCTGCAAACAGATCCGTCACTTTCCATCAAGGAGATCGCCTTTGCCAGTGGCTTCGCCTCCGCTGCACATTTCAGTTCCAAGTTCAAAGAAAAGTTCGGCGTGCCCCCGTCCAAATACAGTTAGAGCGTTTTCGATCCAAGTCTTAACCTGGAAAAGAGGTGGATCGCGCCGGGGACGGCGTGCTCCATCTTTTCTTTGGCTCGGGCCGCGTAACTTTCGAGTTATGGCGGTTGACGGTTTTCTGTAGCCGCGGCTACGCCATTTCCGTAACTGCTCTGTCGGGAGCCGAACGGGGCTTTGCTGGCTTGTTCACCGGGAAATCCGCCGGGTTGTCGCAGAACTGGGCCACTTCGTTGGGGATCGAATTCGCTACCTGATTGTCGGGATCATCGCCTCGCACGAACTCCAAGAGAAGAGGAATGTCAGGCCATTCGGGCAAGTTGTTCGCGTGTGAACCATGGATCTT
>LIBO01000450.1 GCA_001438005.1 Verrucomicrobia subdivision 6 bacterium BACL9 MAG-120507-bin52
CCGCCTGCTCTCGCAAGATATCCCCCTTCTCATTCAGCGCCGTGTAGTGCGAACGCCATAAAATACTGTCGGGATGCGGACTCTTTGGCTCCCGATATCCGACAATCTTGCCATAATCCCGGGCCAACGCCGCCCGGTCGTAGTACCAGTGCACCGGCATCGCCAGCGCATCTGCACACAACGCGCCCACCAAACAGTCCCGCAGGGAGGCCGACATCCCTCCCACCTACGCCGGCCGCAACATCAGGTAAAAAGCCAGACTCACCATCGAGACAAAGGACACTGCCGCCGCCACCCATAAAAAAATCTGCAGTCGCGTGATCGATCCTTTCCCCATTCTTTCCTCCAAATCTCGAATCCCGCCCTTAAAATAAACCACGATCGAAAAGAGAAACCCGATCCACAAAGCTAAAATAATAAAGGGCAGGTTTGCGATCACCTGATCCAAAGTCGGCAGAAAGGTCGGCAACTCCCGCAACCGCTCTCGTATGACTTCCATAGGCCGACGTTACCCCTCCTCCCCGCCCAAGCAAATGTTCCCCTTAACCCTCTATTTGTCCTACCCCTCCTGCCACGATTTCCGCATGAACCAGAAATACATTGGCGTCCCCTTCATCGCAAAAACCCTCCCATTCAGCTCCATCTTCCTTAATCCCCTGCGATTGCTCCTCTACCTGTCGCTCCTGGGCTCCTTCACCGCTTGCGCTTGGGACGAGGAGGAGGATTTCGGGACCTTATCCTACGGCACCTCCTCCCACGGCACCTCCTCCTACGGCACCTCCTCCTATCAAAAAAAACCTGCTCTCGATCGCGACGACGACAAACTTGCCCAACCCCGAAACGCCTACGCCATTGCCCAGCCTCGGAGCACCTTCAAAGTGGAGACCATTCAAGAGGCGAACGACCGCCGAAATCTCGAATGGAAAGAGTTTACCGCCAACTCGGAACGAATGGCCCAAGAACATCGGGCGGAACAGCGCCGGTTCGATGCCCAACAGGCCAAGCAGCAGGCCGTCTA
>LIBO01000451.1 GCA_001438005.1 Verrucomicrobia subdivision 6 bacterium BACL9 MAG-120507-bin52
AAAGTTTGACCGGGCAAAACGCTCACGGCTTGGCCGCAGGGGCAGGAGCATACGCCTTGAGGTCTTCGCCCATTTTTGGATCTAACACCATCAGCTTGGTCACCACTTCCTCCCACGCTTCTTTTCGGCCGAGCGTTTTGTAAACAACCCCTAGATTCGCCAAGACCTCCACCACATCAGGCTTTAACTGCAACGATTTTTCAAAACAGCTGACGGCCTCCGTTTGATTCCCAGAAAGAAAGAGCTGCTTTCCCAGCCTGTTCCAACTATCGGCGTCCTTGGGATCCATCTCGACCAACTTTCGCAAAGCCGCTACCTCCATCGAATCCCCAGGATTGCTGGTCACCACCGATGGCGCCGTCGCTCCGGGCTGGGCCGTGGTCGCCGTTGCCGCCTGCTTTGTTTCCTCTTTCCCGGGGGCAAATTCCATCAAATCACGGGCCAACTTCGGATCCACTAAGGCCAAACTCTGAACAATTTTTTCATACTCCGTCATTTCCCCCGCGCTTTTGAGGGTGACCCCAAGATTAGCCAACACTTCTCCCACCCCAGGCTTAATCTCCAAAGCCTTCCGAAAAGCCTCGATCGCCTCCTTGTGCTGACCCGATAGGTAGAGGCTTTTTCCTAGCCGATCCCAGTTATCCGCGTCTTGGGGCGCCATCGAGACCAATTTGCGCAATGCCTCGACCTCACCCTTGCTTTCCATTGCCACCTCAGGCCCTTTCTTTGCTTCGTTCATTTTCTCGGCTGTGCGCCAATCCTTGCCTATGTCTTGAGCCACGACACGCTCGGGCTCTCCTACCACCGGCTTGGAATCGGGTGGCACGGCAGGCAAAAGGACCGTGGGCTCCTGAATGAGAGCGATTCCACCCACCACAGCTAAAATAAGAGCCAACACACTGAACATGATGATCTGGATCCGCACCCCCATCGTCAGACCGCGAAACCACTCCGATATTCGATTTCCCTCAGGATCATCAAAAGACATAGGGGCAAAACTTACCCCGAA
>LIBO01000452.1 GCA_001438005.1 Verrucomicrobia subdivision 6 bacterium BACL9 MAG-120507-bin52
TCCATTCTAGCAGGAGAAGGATAAAGATTTCACAAGACCTGAACTTGCCTCACATCGAGAAGCGGGGGCCTAGGTAAAGACCACGAGCCACTGGATCATTGATCAGAAATTCGGCGTTGCCCTCGCTTTCTACTTTCCCCTCGCAGATTAAATAGGCTCGACTCACAATTGATAAGGTTTCGCGTACATTGTGGTCGGTAATGAGTACCGCAATTCCCTTGCGTCGCATGGTTAGAATGATTTGTTGGATGTCGTAGACGGCGAGGGGATCTACTCCGCTAAAAGGCTCGTCCAACAGGAGAACGCTCGGGCGGGTAACGAGACAGCGGGCAATCGCCAATCTGCGCTTTTCTCCGCCAGAAAGCTGAATCGCGTGACTTTTGGTAAGGTTATCGAGTCCGAGTTCAACCAGCAACTCGTGACATCGCTCTTTCCGCTCCTGATCCGTAATGGGAAGAGTCTCCAAGATTGCCATTAGATTTTCCTCCACGGTCAGACGACGAAAGATCGACTCCTCTTGGGGGAGATACCCGATTCCGCGGCGCGCTCGACGGTACATGGGCATTCCGGTCACATCTTCGCCTGAGAACTGAATCGATCCCGCGGTCGGACGAACCAACCCTACCAGCATATAGAAGCTGGTGGTTTTGCCGGCGCCATTCGGGCCGAGAAGCCCAACGACCTCACCCGCTTTAATGTTGAGGTTGACTCCGTTGACCACATTTCGCTCCCCATACCGCTTGACCAAACCATCACAGGAGAGGATAGGCTCTCCGGTCGAGGCAGGTGTCGGCTCTGTGTTCGTGCTCAGGGAGCTTTCTGAAGCATGACCCGGCTTGCTCCCTCCGTCGTCATTTTATCCTCTTCCGGGTATAAGATGATCTTGTCGGCAAAGACGGTTTTATCTTTGGAAATGACTTTGGGTTGCTTGGCGACCTTGAGAAGGGTCAGTTTCTTGTCGGTCATATCGTAAAGTGCTTTTTCGCTGAGGGTTTCAGAGGAGCCGTC
>LIBO01000453.1 GCA_001438005.1 Verrucomicrobia subdivision 6 bacterium BACL9 MAG-120507-bin52
ACCATCCGGTTCGCTAGCCTTGTACTCTCGTTGAGGATTCCTGATTTATCGTGGTTATCGGTAAAGATCACTCGGTATCCGGGCGGTTCCGACCACTGCGTTACTTTCCCTCGGATTTGGCCGACGTTCGGATTCGTTTTGGCAATTTCAGGCGTGATCGTGTTGTGGAAGCTGGTTTGCCAATGGCCGTCGTAGCTGTCCGCCGCCTCACTGACTACCAGCCCTTGATAGAATTCGGCGCCGGGAAATCCGGAATAGGTTTCGTTGACCGAAAGAAGGTCGGCGTCCTCCGCGATGCTCCACCGCTCGGGATACTGCTCATGAATCATCCGGTTAATCGCCATCATCATGCTTTTGCCGTTGGACAGGACCGTATTGGGATTAGCTCCGCTTTGGGTCGTGTCGTATCCCAGGATGTTTTGGGGCGAGTCCCACCGGAATCCGTCCACCCGGAACTCATCTAAGAGAACTTTGATGTTGTCCTGGATGTACCGTCGGACCTCCGCCTTGTCGTAATCCGGTCGCGAGCCCCAAGGGGTGTAGCTACGCCCATCGGTGTAAAAATATAAATTGGAGGAACCGTCAAAATCCCACAGCCCGTCCCCAGGAGTATTGTAGTGGTTGTGAACCACGTCGATCTGCACCTTCATGCCCTTTTCGTGGGCCGCTTTGACAAAACGCTTTAAACCATCCGGGCCGCCATACGCCGACTCAATGGCATACACATGTTCCGGGTTATAGCCCCAGCTATAGTCCCCGCCGAATTCGTTCACCGGCATGATCGCCAGCACATTGACCCCCAGCCGTTGTAAATAGTCGAGGCGTTGGATGGCATCATCAAACGTGCCGGGGCGCTCATCGTTCGGATTGGGATCGTAAAAACTTCCGATGTGCATCTCATACATCACTTGCTGGCTCACCGGAATAGTCGGAGGAGTTACGGTGCCCCAATCAAAGGCGTCCTGGTCGTAGATCACCGTATTGCCGTTTCGCACCCACACCGC
>LIBO01000454.1 GCA_001438005.1 Verrucomicrobia subdivision 6 bacterium BACL9 MAG-120507-bin52
CCGATATTCGGAAAATTCAGGGGGTGGACTTTTCGAGGCTGGTGGAAACCTACTTTGATTTCGAAGGGTACGAGGGAAAGTTCAATGGCAAAATTCAACTAACAGGGCCGAGTGGAAATTGGCGAGAGTGGGTGGGCTCGGGTCGGCTGATGGTGGATGAGGGGGTGTTGCCGGGCATGGGGGCGTTTGCCTCCGCAATGAATGCTCCGGCGGAGTGGGTGGGCTTAACCGACCAAAATGCAGATATGGATTTCGCTTTGGCCAAGGGCAAGTTAGAGGTGAAGAAGTTGAATATCGAGTCCACCCTTGTGGTGACGACGGGTCAAGGGGTATACGATATGACGCAGGATCGATTGGAGGATTTTGTTATGCGACAGAATCTGCGTGGCCCGGCAGGGGTGCCTTTTTTCTTGGTGAGTCAGATGTTTCAGTATGAGGGGAGCGGATCTTTGAAAAATCCGACTTGGAAATTGCGTGGCATCGACGAGGGGGAAAAGAAGGAAAATCAGTGAAAAAGGGAGGGGCTGCGACGCGTTGGGGTTTGCACACCTCGACCGCGGGGGGGTTGGGGGAGATGTTGGTGCGGGCGGAGCGTATGGGGGAGACGGCGGCGCAGATCTTCGTCAAAAGCAATCGTCGATGGGAGATGCCTCCTTTGCAGGTGGGGGAGGCGCAGGAATTCCAAAAGAAAAAGGGGGAGCAGGATTTGTGGGTGTGCTCCCACGCAGGATACCTGATCAACGTGGCGGGGAGTGACGAGACGAGACAAAAATCGATCCGTGCTTTGGCGGAGGAGGTGAGCAGAGCCGAAGAGTTGGGATTGGCGGCGGTGGTGGTTCACTGTGGTAGTCGCGGGGAAAAAGAGTCGAACGAGGCAAGGAGGAGGGCGGGGGAGGGATTTCAGGAGGCTTTAGAGAGATCGGGCACCCAGAGGGTGAAGTTGGCTTTGGAGAATTCGGCTGGGCAGGGGTCGTCATTGGCACGGGATGTGGCGGAGTGGGGCGAG
>LIBO01000455.1 GCA_001438005.1 Verrucomicrobia subdivision 6 bacterium BACL9 MAG-120507-bin52
GGCAAGAGAGAGCCAAAGAATTAATGGCGAAAGTTGATCAAATTTTCGAACAGTCCAAAAACTTGGCCGAGGAAGGGAGCAATGATCCCCGCAACGACCTTCATGACCGTCTCGCCATGGCCCGCCTCATCGGAACCATCCAGACCCTCGAATCCCAAACCCAAGGATTCATGCGCGTCGCCTTGGAAGCCGTGGTTTACGGTCTGGACACGAAAACGGCAGGGGCCAAAAAAGCACTTGGTCAACCCGCCACACGCAAGGAGCTCAATCCTGTCTTTGAATTTCTCCGGGTCAAAGCCACCGAGCTCACCGCCAACTCAATCTTAGAAACAGACCAAAATATTCACCATATTATCCGGGCCAACTTAATTCTCTTTGCCTTCGCGGGCGGGCTGGGATTCTTTGTCTTTCTTGGCATCACCGGCCGGCTGCAAACCACTTTTCGCCGACTCACCTCCGCCTTCCATGAGACCACCGACGGCAAATACTCTGAACCTCTCCCCGTCACCTCCCAGGATGAGATCGGTGACCTCACCACCTCCTTCAACACCATGGTCGAACAGCTCAAATCGAAAGAAAAGCTCCGCGAGGCGTTTGGCCAATTTCTCGATCCTCGGATCGTGGCCAATGTCGTCAATCCGGACACTGGGGAGCTCCGCCAATCCGCCGAACGCCGAAAAGTCACCATCTTCTTTTCCGATATCGCCGGCTTCAGCGGAATCGGGGAGCAACTCACCTCGGACAACACCGTCGGCCTTCTCAATCACTACTTCACCGCGGCCACCCACTGCATTCGGGAACACCATGGCATCGTGGACAAGTTTATCGGAGACGCCGTCATGGCCTTTTGGGCCAGCCCTTTTTCCCAAGGGGAATCCCACGCACGGGACGCCTGCCTCGCCTGCCTCGAGATGCGCCCTGCCTTTGCTAAAATTGAGGATGAGATTTCCCAAATTACCGGGTTGCGCAGAAACGCCCCCAAATTTCATGTCCGCATGGCCTTG
>LIBO01000456.1 GCA_001438005.1 Verrucomicrobia subdivision 6 bacterium BACL9 MAG-120507-bin52
CGGCTGGAATATCGGGTCATAGCCAAAGCCCCCGATCCCTCTCTCCTCCGTTGTAATTCGACCCCAAATACGGCCGCTTTTCGACCCGATCACTCGTCCGTTCCGGGCTAGGACCAAAACAGCCTGAAAGTAGGCTTTGCGGGCCGAACCCTGTTTCAGTCTCATCAATGTAAGCAATTTGAAACGGTTTTTCTCGTTCGTTGCCTTGGGACCAGAAAATCGCGCGGATCGCACCCCGGGACGGCCACCCAGCGCAGGAACCACGAGTCCACTATCATCGGCGAGAATCAACTTCTCCGGGAGTCGGCCACTCATCGCCAGTGCCTTGATCTTGGCGTTGGCCAAGAACGTCTTTCCGGTTTCACGTATCTCCGGAAGTCTTCGAAAGGCGTGCAGATTCCGAATGATCCATCGTTTGGCTAAAAGTTGCTTAAATTCACGAGTTTTTCCACGATTGGTGGTCGCCACCCACAATGTTCGTTGAAGAGCAGAAGTTGGACTTGGCATAGAGGATTGCGTTTAATAACCCATGAACGTTCCCATGCCAACACGCGCGCCCTATCCTTTCGCCAATATTGAACCTCGCTGGCAGAAAGCTTGGGCGGAGGCCGACTGCTTTCGAGCGGCCCAACCCAAGCAACCGGGCTCTGAAAAACCCAAGAAATATATTTTAGACATGTTCCCCTACCCCTCTGGGGCAGGTCTTCATGTTGGCCACCTTGAAGGATACACCGCGACGGATATTATCGCGAGATACTGGCGGATGCGTGGACACAATGTTCTTCATCCCATGGGTTGGGATGCCTTTGGACTTCCGGCAGAGCAACATGCGGTCCAGACGGGTACTCATCCTCGGGTCACCACGGCCAAGAATATTCAGAACTTCCGCCGCCAAATTCAAGCCATGGGCTTCAGCTATGACTGGTCGCGGGAAATCGATACCACCGATCCCGCCTACTTTCGATGGACTCAATGGATCTTCCTCAAGCTTTACGAAAAAGG
>LIBO01000457.1 GCA_001438005.1 Verrucomicrobia subdivision 6 bacterium BACL9 MAG-120507-bin52
AGTTACATCAACGAATTCAGGCAGTGGAGCATCGTCTGTTGCCTGAGGTGGTGGGGGATTTGGCCGCCGGCAAGATTCCTTGGGAAAAAGATCCGCGGACGTAGGGGACCTACGGGAGTAGTAGCTGCCGGCCCTGGACTCGAACCAGGAACAGCCAGATCCAAAGTCTGGTGTGCTACCATTGCACCAGCCGGCAATCTCTCTAACAGTACGGGAACGGGCGAGGATTTCGAGGAGACTTTTTCGACGTGATTATTCGGAGAGAGGGGGAAGATTTGCTTTTTTTCGAATGGGATTGAGGGCTTGGTGACCGAGCTGGATGGCCTGATCGAGGGAGGCAGCGCGGAGGGTAAGGTGTCCCATTTTCCGGCCCGGGCGGGCTTCCGCTTTTCCGTAAAGGTGAAGAGAGGCTCCGGGCAGAGCGAAGAAAGGAGTCCAATCCGGTTCCCCCTGGGCCCAGAGATCGCCCAGGATATTGAACATGGCGGCAGGGGTGGTGGGGGTGACATCGCCCAGGGGAAGACCACAGACGGCGCGGATCTGCTGCTCGAATTGGCTGGTGGGGCAGGCCTCGGCGGTGAGGTGACCGGAGTTGTGGACGCGGGGGGCAAGTTCATTGACCCAAAGTGCGCCGTCGGAAAGTTCAAAGAGTTCGACCGTGAGAAGCCCGATGAGATTCAGTTTTTTGGCAATCTGTTCGGCGAGTTGCGTTGCCCGATGGGCGGTTGGTATGGGAATCCGAGCGGGAAAGAGAGTTCGTTCGAGGATTCCACCCCGATGACGATTTTCAAAAGGGGGGTAGGATATGGAGTGGCCGGTTGAATCGCGGGCGATGATGACGGAGAGTTCGCGGACAAAGGGAACATGTTCTTCGAGGATGGCGCGGGGAACCTGAATTTTTTGCCAAGCTTTGGCGGGGTCGGCGGTGGAGTCGAGGGAGAGTTGGCCTTTGCCATCGTAGCCAAAGGCGGAGGATTTGAGGCGCGTCTTACCTGATAGTG
>LIBO01000458.1 GCA_001438005.1 Verrucomicrobia subdivision 6 bacterium BACL9 MAG-120507-bin52
CTTCACCTTTTTGCTGATCGAGGCTAGCTCCTCCACGATCGCTTCGACCGCACGGTCGATGCCACGCTTCAGCTCGGTCGGATTCGCCCCGGCGGTCACATTTTTCAGACCCTCCCGGTAGATCGATTCCGCCAAAACTGTGGCGGTGGTGGTGCCGTCTCCCGCGATGTCGCTCGTTTTGCTGGCGACTTCACGGACCAGTTGGGCACCGATATTTTCATAAGGATCCTCGAGCTCAATTTCCTTGGCCACAGTCACACCGTCTTTGGTGATCGTGGGGGAACCGAACTTTTTATCGAGAACCACATTGCGACCGGCCGGTCCAAGCGTTGCCTTCACGGCTTTGGAGAGTTTCTCCACGCCGCGCAGGAGCGCGTGTCGGGCGGCCTCGTCAAACAACAACTGTTTGGCTGCCATAATTCATTTCCTCCTTTAGCTCACCACGCCGAGGATGTCGTCCTCGCGCATGATCAGCATTTTTTCACCATCCAGGGTGATTTCTGTCCCGCCGTATTTACTAAACAGGACTTTGTCCCCTTTTTTAACTTCCATCGGGACCAGTTTGCCCGCTTCGTCCCGTTTCCCGGGTCCGACTTGGACGACTTTGCCCTCTTGGGGTTTCTCTTTGGCGGTATCGGGGATGATGATCCCGCCTTTTTTTACTTCCTGCTCCTCGAGCGGATGCACCAGCACCCGATCGCCGAGAGGACGGATATTCACGTTGGCCATAAGGTTCGTGATCTCCTTTCTTGGGTTTGTGGTTTCGTTGTGGAAGGATGGGTACAATTCACGCGAACTGCCGGTCAACTCGGCTTCTTGCCGCCCTTCTTATCTTTGTCGACCATCTCGAACTCAGCATCAATCACATCCCCCGCGCCCTTTTCAGGACGGGTTCCGCGGTCGCCCGAATCCGATTCTCCCGCTTGCGAAGTTGTCTCTTTGCCCGCCGCCGCCTTTTCCGAGGCCTGCCGGTAAAGATCCGTGCTCACCGCCTGGACCAA